>NZ_CP089981.1:1052500-1352500 GCF_021389975.1 Fulvivirga ulvae | reverse complement strand
TATATCAATCTTGGAACGGCCCCGGCTCCGGCTCCTGGCTCTGGTGATATACTGACTTTTTCTGCGAATAAGGAGGCTTATGATTTTATCATTAATGATACCCTGGTTGTGTATGGGGATGTCTTTTTTGCAAATAAGGCAATGAATCTTGTGATCAATTCAGGAGGTTTTATGATCGTGTTAGGTAATATGGAGCTTAGTAATAAAATAGTTCTGGCCTCCGATGGAAACCTTATAATTAGCGGAACATTTAATAAGACAGGTTCGCAGGGTTCATATACGGGTACTGGTAATGTATATGCAGGCAACTATACTGGAGATGCTAGTGATTTAGTGCCGGATGCTTCCGAAATGAATGCTGGCAGCGACTTGCAGAATGATTTCCCTGATATTTACGACTTTATACAAGGAGGAGGCTCTACTCCACTTCCTGTATCTCTATTATCTTTTGATGCACGAGTTATAAATCATTCAGTTGAACTTGTTTGGTCGACTGCTTCTGAAGAGAATAATGATTATTTTACAATCGAAAAGTCGCATAATGGCATTGACTATGAAGAGGTTGCGACGATTGGTGGCGCTGGTTCTCATACAGGTGTGCTGAATTATAGTTACTCTGATAATGCTCCGATAAGAGGAAGGTCTTACTACAGATTGTCACAAACAGATTTTGATGGTACCACAGCTTATTTTGACGTGGTTACTGTGGATTATACAACGATAAAAGGCTTATCAGTATACCCTAACCCGGTTAATGTTTCTAATATGTTAACCATTCAAACAGGTGCGGATGCTGATGAAGATATAGAGATTGCAATCTATAGCAATGCCGGTCAGTTAGTGAAATCAGAAGTAGTTAGCGGTAATGGTGCAGTAACTATTCAAAATGATCTTAAAGCCGGATTCTACATGCTCCAGGTTAAATCAGGGCAGGTTATAATCTCAACCCGCCTGGTGGTTCAGTAGTTCTTTTAATCCGGTGAGGATGGTAGACGTCATTTTAGACAAATCAAATTGATGCTGCCATCCCCACTGACTTCTGGCTTCAGAATCATCGATTGAGTCAGGCCAGGAATTTGCGATAGATTGCCTGAAGTCAGGGTTATAAGTTATGGAAAAGTTTGGCAGGTGTTTCATGATTTCACCTGCTATTTCTTTTGGAGAGAAGCTGATCGCGGCAATGTTATAGCTTGACCTGATTTTGATCTTTTCTTTGTCAGCTTCCATTATATCTATAGTAGCTTTAATAGCATCATCCATGTACATCATGGGAAGATATGTATCTTCTGAAAGAAAACTTTCATAAGTACCATCTTCTAAAGCTTTGTAAAAAATGTCCACAGCGTAATCTGTTGTTCCACCGCCGGGTTTTGCTTTATAACCTATTAATCCGGGGTATCTCAGACTTCTGACATCCACTCCATATTTTTCAAAATAATATTCACACCACCTTTCCCCGGCCAGTTTGCTGATTCCATATACTGTATTCGGATCCATTACTGTATGCTGGGGGGTATTTTTGCTTGGTGTGTTTGGGCCAAATACGGCAATAGAACTTGGCCAGTATATTTTTTCAAGTTTTTTATCCCTGGCAAGTTCCAGTACATTCAGTAAACTGTTCATGTTGAGGTCCCAGGCAAATTTGGGGTCTTTCTCGCCTTTGGCAGAAAGTATGGCGGCCAGGTGATATATCTGGGTTATAGAATATTTGTCTATAATATTTTCCAGATCAGATTTATTCATAACGTTGAGTATTTCAAACGGCCCGTCGGCCAAATCACCTTCAGGCTCCCTGACATCAGAAGCTACAACATTATTTTTGCTATGTATATCTCTGAGGGCCAATGTTAATTCAGAACCTAACTGTCCACAGGCACCAATCACCAATATTTTGTTCATGAGGTCTCTTTAAAATTTTGATGGTGCGAAATTACCAATTAAATGACGTGCAAACCAAATCATTTGCCTGGCTTAATAACTATTGCCCATTCGATAAAGTTTTTATATTTGCTACTCGGGCTTATGGAATTCAACGAATATTTACATAGCAAAAAGATCGACTCTGATGCTTTCAGGAAAGCTAATTCATCACAATGGAATGAATGGAAAGCTATTTTTGATCAAATGCACCCCAAAAGTTTTACTGCTCAGAAGCTCTTTCTGATCAATCCGCTCAGGCATGCATTTCCTTATGAAGCACCTGTTGAGGTGGTGAAAGAGAAGAAAGCAGGGTCTCAAAAACCTATAATGAAACCCAAGCCTAAAAAAGAGGAGGAAGGGGAGAAAAAGGAAAGTGCCGCTAAACCAACGATGAGGCCGAAGCCGGTGATGAAAACTAAGCCAAAAATCCAGGTCAAGCCGAAAATACAAGCCAAACCAGATGGCGAAGGAAATGCAGGTGAAAGTAAACCGAAATTTAAACCCAAACCTGTGATCAAGAAAAGACCTAAAACTGATTGATAAATATGTACAATACGCTTAAAAAGAAATTGCAGGATGAACTTGATTCTATCAGAGAAGCAGGCCTGTATAAAAAAGAAAGAATTATAACAACACCTCAGGGAGCAGTAATCAAGACGCAGGATGGTAAAGAGGTTATAAACTTCTGCGCCAATAATTACCTGGGACTTTCGTCGCACCCGCGAGTAATAGAGGCAGCCAAAGAAGCAATAGATTCCCATGGATACGGAATGTCGTCCGTACGATTCATTTGCGGTACACAAGATATACATAAGGAGCTGGAGAAAAAGATTTCTGAGTTTTTGGGCATGGAAGATACGATTCTTTATGCGGCCGCATTTGATGCCAACGGAGGCGTGTTTGAGCCACTGTTTGGTCCTGAGGATGCAATTATATCAGATGCACTCAACCATGCTTCTATTATCGATGGGGTGAGGTTGTGTAAGGCGATGAGGTATAGGTACAGCCATAATGATATGGAAGACCTCGAAGCCAAGCTCAAGGAGGCTGATGCTGCCGGGGCTAAGGAGAAAATAATAGTTACTGATGGTGTATTCTCTATGGATGGTACCATAGCCCAGTTGGATAAAATCTGTGATTTGGCTGATAAATACAATGCCCTGGTCATGTCCGATGAATGCCACTCCACCGGCTTTATGGGAAAAACAGGCCGAGGAGTTCATGAGCATCATGGTGTGATCGGCAGGATGGATATAATTACAGGTACTCTGGGTAAAGCTCTTGGTGGTGCGTCGGGCGGTTTTACGTCCGGTAAAAAAGAAATTATCGAAATCCTTAGACAAAGATCGAGGCCTTATTTATTCTCAAACACGCTGGCTCCTTCTATTACGGGGGCCTCTATTGCAGTGATTGATATGCTTAGTGAGACTACTCAATTGAGGGATAAGCTTGAAGAGAATACTAAATATTTCAGGGAAGAAATGACAAAGGCAGGTTTCGATATCAAGCCCGGAACTCACGCCATTGTGCCTATTATGCTATATGAGGCTCCGCTGGCACAAAAATTTGCCGATGCACTTTTAGATAAAGGCATTTATGTGATAGGGTTTTTCTATCCGGTAGTTCCTAAAGGACAGGCCAGAATCAGGGTGCAGATGTCCGCAGCCCATGAGCGTGAGCATTTGGATAAGGCCATTCAGGCGTTTACTGAAATTGGCAGGGAGTTAGAAGTTATAAAGTAAAAAAACGCTACCCCAAAAGAAATCCCTTCTTGTTATCAAGAGGGGATTTTTTATTGTTTCAGGCTCTTGCCTTGGCCTCATTTATCGACGTAGCTTTTGCTTCCTTTTCGACAGGCTCCTCTACAGCCTCTTCTTTTTTCTCGTCTTCGGTGGTGAGGTAATCATTGATTTTCTTTCGTAGCTCCTGAGGAGACAGGTTATGAAGCAATTTGCCGTTTCTTGCCAAAGAAAACTGGCCTGTTTCTTCTGATACAATAAGCACCATAGTGTCTGTAATTTCAGACATCCCCAGGGCAGCTCTGTGCCGTAAGCCAAACTGCGCAGGCAATGCGTCATTTTCAGAAACAGGAAGAATACACCTGGCTGCTTTTATTTTGCCTTTAAATATAATAACCGCGCCGTCATGAAGCGGACTGTGCTTGTTGAATATTGAAAGCAACAATCGCTTGGATAAATAGGCATCTATGATGTCTCCTGATTCTGCATAGAATTTTAATTCAGAATCTTTGGAAAGAACGATCAATGCCCCGGTGTTTGTGCCGCCAAGGGTTTTGGCAGCCTCAATTATAGGAGTGATGTTATAGGCTTCTTTTGGGGCTCTGCGTTTCCATACAAATAAACCGTTGAAAAAATTGCCTTTATTGAAGTCAGTCGTCTTGCCAATCAAAAGGAGGAATTTTCTGATTTCCGGCTGGAACAATATGATAGCGGCGAGAACACCAACACCCATAAACTGGCCAAGGATTAATCCCAGAAGTTCCATCTGTGCAGCCCTTACGATCAGGTAAATAAGGTATAATGATAATACGCCGAGGAAAATCTTAACAGCAACGCTGCCACGCATCAACTTATAAACCTGATAGAGGAGAATACTTACCAGCATGATGTCAATTACATCAACCCAACTGACTTCCAAAAAACCTATGCTGAATAAGTAGATCAATTTTCTATACTATTATAAGTTAAATTAAAAAGTTTTACTGTTTCAACTGCCTCTTTCACATCGTGGACTCTCAAAATCTGTGCCCCGTTAAGAAGGGCAATTGTATTTAGAACAGTGGTTCCGTTTAAAGCTTCTGATGGGGCAATACCAAGTTTTTTGTAAATAAATGATTTTCTGGAAACTCCTGCTAATAATGGAAGCCCTAAAACCTTAAAATACTTCAAATTTTTTAGCAAAACATAATTTTGATCCATTGTTTTGGCAAAACCAAATCCCGGATCCACCACTATATCTTTAACACCTCTCGAATGTAATTCGCTCACTTTTTTCTCAAAAAAATCGAGAATTTCAATCAAAAGACTATCATACGCAGTGTTTTTGGTCATAGTTTTAGGGGTACCGCGCATGTGCATTAATATATACGGTACCTGCGTATCTGTAACCACATCGTACATACGTTTATCCAGTTCACCTCCGGAGATATCGTTGATAATATCGGCTCCTGCTTCTATGCTTTGTTCAGCTACAGCAGCCCTGAAAGTGTCGATAGAAAGGTATACATCGGGGAATGCTTTTTTGATGTTCTTTATGTGTGGGATGACCCTTTTCAACTCCTCTTCCTCCGGGATGTCATCGGCCCCTGGGCGGGAAGAATAGCCTCCGATGTCAATAATATCCACGCCCTGATCTGCCATGGCAGCAGCCCTGGCCAGGATAGTTTCTTCATGGGTATACCTGCCACCGTCAAAGAAGGAATCCGGTGTGGTATTAAGTATTCCCATTACCAGCGGAGACTGCAGGCTGACTACATTTCCGCCAATGTTGAGTGTTTTTTTACCTGAAAAAACTGTATCTTTCGCCACGTTTAAAGAAGGTTATTTATATAAAATAAGCATTAAAATTGATAGATAAAACGGTCAGCGAATATAAGCAGGTAATACAGGAGTGTAAAGGACTTTTTGAAAAGAAGACAAAAGATTATGGCACCGCGTGGAGGATATTAAGGCTTCCTTCTATTACTGACCAGATATACATAAAAGCGCAGCGAATACGCTCAATTCAGGATAAGGGACAGCAAAAAGTTGGTGAAGACGTAACCTCAGAGTTTATTGGTATCATCAATTATTGCATCATGGCCATTATTCAGATTGAACTAAAGGACAATTCTAATCTCGATCTCAAATATGATGAACTTGAACCGTTGTATGATCGTATAGCAGAGGAGACCCTTGATCTTTTGCAGAATAAGAACCACGACTACGGTGAGGCCTGGAGGGAAATGAGGGTAAGTTCGATTACCGATATTATATTGATGAAACTCCTCCGTGTAAAACAGATAGAGGACAATCAGGGCGTGACTCTGGTATCTGAGGGGGTTAAAGCCAATTATCAGGATATGATCAACTATTCAGTATTTGCATTGATAAAACTTAATTTTTTGGTTAAATGATAAAGAAAGGGATTGATATTTTTTCGAGGGTTTTTGTAGGTGGCTTGTTTATCTTTTCCGGTCTGATAAAGCTCAATGACCCAATAGGCACCAAGATAAAACTGGAGGAATATTTTGATGTTTTTGCTGCTGATTTTGGATCATTCTTCGAATGGTTTATACCTGTAGCCTTGCCGTTAGGCATGGTGCTTATTGTACTTGAGGTGGTATTGGGGATAGCAGTGCTGATTAATTATAAAATGAGGACAGCAACCTGGATTCTTTTATTGTTAATGATCTTTTTCACCTTCCTTACATTCTATTCGGCATATTTTAACAAGGTGACAGACTGCGGTTGCTTTGGAGATGCTATTCCTTTAACGCCATGGGAATCTTTTTATAAGGATGTCATTTTGATGGTTTTTGTACTACATCTGTTCTGGCATCGCGGACGTTTTGAGCCTATGTTCCGAAACAGGCCGGGCCATTTTATTATTGGAGCGGTAACCGTAGTATCATTTGCGGTTGGTGTTTATGCTATTCAACATCTTCCTTATATTGATTTCCGTCCGTATAAAATCGGAGCGAGCATACCTGATAATATGATAGCCGAAGAAACCCCCAAGCTGGAGTATACTTTCAAAGGTCCGGATGGAGAGTTGATAGAGTCCGATAAATACCTTATGCCCGACGCTGGATATGAATATGTTTCATCAAGAGTGGCCAACCCGGAAAAGTCAACGCCAAAAATAACAGATTATCAGGTGTTGAGCATTGAAGGAGAAGATTTTACGCAGGAGTCATTTGACGGAGCAAAGCTGATTCTTGTATTTTATGACACGCAAAAGGCCAATAAGGAACACATTAAAGATATAGTTGATCTGGTCAATGGCCTTGAAAGTTCCATAAAGCCTATGGTGCTGACTTCGGCCAGTGAGGGTGATTTTGAAGCTCTTCGCCACGAGTATCAATTGGCTGTTCCCTATTATCAAACTGATGCGACTGTATTGAAAGCTATGATACGATCCAATCCGGGGGTGTTGCTGTTTAAGCATGGTATTGTTTTAGGGAAATGGCACCACAACGATGTGCCGTCGTCAGAAACCGTCAATGGGCTTGCAAAATAAAATCTTCCTGGTTGGTATGCCCGGCTCTGGTAAATCTACAGTTGGTCTACAGTTGGCAGCCAAACTCAACATGCCTTTTATTGATCTTGACCAAAAAATCGAGGAGCAGGCACAATGTACAATCAAAGAAATATTTGCTCAGCATGGTGAAGCCCATTTTCGTGAGCTCGAACAGAAAGCTTTACATAATGCTGTTGAATCGGAAGGAGGCTTAATTATAGCCACTGGTGGTGGCGCCCCATGTTTTTTTGATAATATGGATGTTATTAAAGCCAATGGTGTAAGTGTTTTTATAGATACACCACTAGAGGAACTGGTGGCCAGGCTTAATGCCTACGAGAAGGACAAGAGACCAAAATTTTCATCTCGGGAAGGACTAAAGGGACAACTTGAAGAATTGTACAAGAACCGGCTCTTCTTTTATGAACAGGCAGACCTGAGATGGAACAACGCAACCGAAACGGCAGATCAGTTGATTGAAAGTCTGAAGAAACTAAAAAAGCTCGACTGAATATTTCGGTCGAGCTTTTTAATAACCTGTGATTTATTAATATCCTTTTAGAAAAAGAATCCTACTGAAATGGTAGCAGTGGTGTTAGTATTTTCAACTTCGGCTACCGCTGCTCCGGGGTATGGCATAATGGTAGAGTTTCTTCCAAGACTGTTTATCAGTCCAAGGTCTACAAAAAAGTCTTTGGTTCTTATGCCAGCTCCAACGGAAACTTTGCTTTCGCTATTATCAACGCCGTCATCCGTTGGGTCTCCAAGGTAGTTGAATCCTGCCCTTACCCTGAACATGTCAAAACGATATTCTGCCCCTGCTCTGTAATTATAAACGGCTTCATATTGATCTATACCCTGATTACTGTCTGAAAATGTATAGCCATCGTCCCCATTGCTTAATTTGGCCTGTGAATAATTAACCCTTTCCACATCTCCGGTAATAAATCCGTTTTTCCCGATGAAGTAGGTAATACCACCGCTTACTCTTGATGGGGTTGAGATGTTATAGTTAAAGGGAGTGTAGGTGATCGTCCAGTCATGATAGGCATCCCTGTAATCTGTAGAGCTTGTATAATCCGCCTGTAGTATTGTTTCCTGAGTTTGTTCCATGCCATAGTAACTAGGAGTGGTGTATGATAAGCCCAGCAATATTGGGGCTACAGGCCGTGCGATAACTCCAAAAGTAGCATTGATACCAATACCACTAATGTTATAATTGTCTATAAGAGTAAGCCTTCTTAACGTTGCCTGGGTAGGTTCTTCCGTATATATTCTTTCCACATCTCTGTCAACAGATAGTATGCCTATACCTGCGCCAAAATATACGCGGTCATTATAATTTCCACCATAGGAAATGGATGTTTGATAAATTCCGCCTTTTGAGTTAATAGTTTCTCTTTGTCGGGTAGGGAAATTCTCTTCAGGAAATGCGGGTACATAGATGGGGTCGCCATTGTTATCTGTGAGCAGAGAGCCATTTTCATCCGTAGCATAGATATCCCTGTCTACGATTGATTCTGTAGGACTTACAGGAAATACATCGATTAGATAAGTTTCATAAGCAAGTTCTACAAAGCTATTGCCGTTGTAGGTAAGGTTGCCACTGCCATCTATACCTGCGCTTAATACGGCATATTCTATAAAGTCTTTAGGAGAATTGGCATCCAGGACTATATCTCCATTTGAATCGACCGGATTATAAGAATCCCCTTCATAAGTTACCCTGTTTTGAAAGTCAGCGATCCTGTTAAGGCTCAGTCCGAATGATCCGCCTCTCCATTTGCTTTCTACCAAATCGCCTTTGGTTTTATTGAGTACCACACCGAGATTGGCAAAATTCAGGTTAAGCTTTGAGTCATTAACATTGGTGCCAAGATAGTCGGAGGATGAGCTGATAACATTGAGGGTAGGGCTAAATGAAAATTCTGACCTGTTAAAAAAACCCAGTCCTGCCGGGTTAGAGGAGGCAGAACTGATGTCTCCCCCTAATGAAGTTTGTGCTCCGCCCAAGCCCTGGATTCTGGCTGATCCGCCCAGGTAAGTTCTACTCATGTCCAGAGCAGTGGCGGAGAAGTCTCCTGCATCCTGTGCCTTAGCGGTTACCAAGAGGCAAAGCTGTAGCAGGCCTATTGAAATAAGCTTAATTAATCGGTTCATGAAATAAGGATCTTTGAGTTTTTACAAATTAGTTACCACCTCTTCTTGATCTGCTGCTTCCGCCACTGCTTGACCTTCCGGTAGAGCCAGAGCTTCTTGAGCTACTTCCTGAAGAGTAAGATCCGCTACTTCTGCTGTTGCTTCCTGAGCCTGAAGAGTACCCGGAGCTTCTGCTATTGGATCTGCTTGGAGAATAACCACTACTGTTAGATCTTGATCTGCTGGGAGTACTGTAGCCTGATGAAGACCTGCTATTGGACCTTGATCCACTGTTGTAATTTGAATTATTGTTTCCGGAAGACCTGTCGTAAGATGATGATCTGCTACGGCTTGTGCTTCTGGACTCAGTAGAGTAATTGGAAGTAGACCTTGTTCTGCTATTGTAGGTTCTGCCGTTTGACGCATTGTCATTAGAAGAACCTGAAACAGCTTCCCTTGATCTCCTGTAGTATCTGCTTTGGGTATTGGAATAATCCCTTGACGTTGCTTCGGTTGCCACACGGCTTGTTCTGCCATTTGATATGTCTCCACCAGAATTATTAGTAGTGGTTCTACCTGTTCTTCCATTACCGACTAAATCACCACTTCTTGAAGTACTTGGTCCTCTTTTTACCGTTCTGTTGCTTCTTGTCTCGTAGTTATTGATTACCACATAATTGTTTCTGTAAGGATAGCCATAGCCGTAATAAGAACCATAATAGTATGGTGAGCAGAAAGGATCATAAAAAGAGTAGAAAGGATCATAATAACCTCCCCATCCATTACCCCAGCCCCAGCCGTATCCTACCGAGACTCCTGAGTACCAGCCATTTCTCCATCCCCAGGTATTGCCAAAACCGAATGAAACAGACCAGCCGGATCTGAAAGGCCTGTAGCCATGCCCGTATCCGTAACGTCCGTACATATAAGGGCTATAGAATGGATCAAAAGCAGTACCTCTATAATATGAAGGATCGCTCCAGTAAACATCTGATGAATTTCTAAAGTAAGTGGTATTGCCATATCGATCTCTTACTACGACATCTGCATCCTGCTGATAATCGTTGACTACGGAGTAGTCATTATTATAATCATCGTTGTAATATTCATCTCCCGAATATTCACTGTCGCTTGAGTAATCTTCCTGCGATTTTGCCTGATAACGGGCGATGTATTCCGGGTTTACAGTTTTAGAAGAGAAGTTTTCCTGAGGGTTATTGGTAAGTTGTTGTACCTGATTGGCATCTTGTACTACCTTATCTTCCACTTTGACCTTCTTCACTGTATTGCGGTCGCTGGGCATGAAATAAAGGTCATCGTATTCTTTGTCCTGGGCGAATGAACTACCCAGCGCAAATATCGATGCACCTAAAAAAGCGGATAATTGTTTGATGTGAATATTCATGGCATACCTGTTTTGGGTTATAAACATACTTTATTAAACGACAATTCCAAAAAACGGATATATTTTAAGATAATAATATCCTTATATTTGCCGGAATAAAGTTATTTCAAGCTATTTACATCAAATTTTATACCAAAAACTGCTATGGGTAAAGGATTACCAAAAAGAAGTGAAGATTATTCTCAATGGTACAACGAATTAGTAAAAAAAGCCGATTTGGCGGAGCATTCGGCTGTGAGAGGCTGTATGGTCATTAAGCCGTATGGTTTTAGTATCTGGGAGAAAATGCAAGCTGCGCTTGACAAAATGTTTAAAGACACAGGTCATTCCAATGCTTACTTCCCTCTTTTTGTACCCAAATCTTATTTGAGTAAAGAAGCTGACCATGTCGAAGGATTTGCCAAAGAGTGTGCCGTCGTAACGCATTACAGATTAAAAAATGCAGAAGATGGCAGCGGCGTGGTGGTAGATCCGGATGCAAAACTGGAGGAGGAACTGATTGTAAGGCCTACTTCAGAAACAGTGATCTGGAATACTTACAAAAACTGGATCCAATCTTACCGCGACTTGCCATTGTTAATCAACCAATGGGCCAATGTGGTGCGTTGGGAAATGAGGACGCGTTTGTTTTTAAGAACTGCTGAATTTCTGTGGCAAGAGGGCCATACTGCTCATGCTACAAAGCAAGAGGCTATAGATGAAACCGTACAAATGCTGAATGTATATGCAGAGTTTGCAGAAAAGCATATGGCTATGCCTGTATATAAAGGTGTGAAGACCGAAAGTGAGCGCTTCCCGGGTGCTATTGATACCTATTGTATCGAGGCCCTTATGCAGGATGGCAAGGCTCTCCAGGCTGGTACATCTCATTTCCTTGGCCAGAATTTCGCCAGGGCTTTTGATGTAAAATTTGCAGACAAAGAAGGTAAACTTGACTTGGTTTGGGGAACTTCATGGGGAGTAAGCACAAGGTTGATGGGAGCACTGATCATGGCGCACTCTGATGATGACGGTCTCGTATTACCTCCGAAACTGGCGCCAATCCAGGTAGTAATTGTGCCTATTTTTAAGAATGAGGAGCAGCTTAATGCCATCACCGAAGTGGTTGATAAAATTCAGGCTGAATTGAAGGCTTTGAATATCAGTGTTAAATTTGATACAAGAGATACCAATTCTCCAGGCTGGAAGTTTGCGGAGTATGAATTGAAGGGGGTGCCTGTAAGAATGGCAATAGGGCCTCGTGATTTGGAAAATGGTACCATTGAAGTAGCACGTCGCGATACCAAGGAGAAGGAAGTAGTAGCTGTTGATGGTGTGGTGAAAAAGGTGCAGGACCTACTGGAGGATATTCAGGAGAATATTTACAAAAAAGCGTTTGATTATAGGGAAAGCAACACTACCAAAGTTGATACCTACGAGGAGTTTAAGTCAGTCCTTGATGGAAAAGGTGGCTTTGTTTTGGCCCATTGGGATGGAACTCCCGAGACAGAAGAGAAAATTAAGGAAGAAACCAAAGCGACTATCCGTTGCATACCTGTGGGTGCCCCTGAAGAGTCGGGCAAATGCGTTTACTCTGGCAAGCCTTCCGGCAGAAGAGTGCTTTTTGCAAGGGCATATTAAGATTTTAATAAACGAATACTAAAGACATGATGGCACTGTTGCTGTCATGTCTTTTTTTGTGCTTTATCGAAAGACTTCAATATTGTCACTAACCTGACTTTGCCCGCATCATATTTCCCGTACTTTTGCATTTGATTTTTAGATAAAATGAAACCAGTTATACGGGTGATCATCCCTGCTTTTAACGAGCAGAATGGCGTTGGCAATGTGATTAATGAAATCCCCCAAGATCTTGTAGAGGAGGTAATTGTCGTTAATAACGCGTCTACGGACGAAACAGAAAAGGTAGCGAAAAATGCCGGTGCTACGGTGCTTAAGGAACCAACCAAAGGCTATGGACGAGCTTGTTTAAAGGGTATTGATTATGTAACTAATCAAGGGAATACAGACGTTGTAGTTTTTCTTGATGCTGATTATTCTGACTATCCCCATGAAATGTATGAGGTTGTAAAACCCATAATTGATAACCAGGCTGATCTGGTGATTGGTTCCAGGGCTTTAGGGCACAGGGAGCGTGGGGCTATGACTCCGCAGCAGGTATTTGGCAACTGGCTGGCCACTTCATTATTGAGGTTGTTCTATGGAGTACGCTTCACTGACCTCGGGCCTTTCAGGGCTATCAGTTATGATAAGCTGATGGCTTTAAAGATGAAGGACAAGAATTATGGCTGGACTGTGGAAATGCAACTAAAAGCAGCCAAACAGAAGTTGAGATGTGTGGAAGTACCGGTTAACTATAGAAGAAGGATAGGCTTTTCAAAAGTTTCCGGTACGGTCAAAGGCACTATTATGGCAGGGTATAAAATCATTTGGACGATCTTTAAGTATATTTAACAGGTGGAATATATCGTTATCATACTCTATGGTTTATCTCTGCTGCTGATCTTTCTTTTTAGCCTGGGGCAGTTGCATCTTACCTG
Organism: Fulvivirga ulvae; assembly: GCF_021389975.1. Taxonomy (NCBI): domain Bacteria; kingdom Pseudomonadati; phylum Bacteroidota; class Cytophagia; order Cytophagales; family Fulvivirgaceae; genus Fulvivirga; species Fulvivirga ulvae. The sequence goes on along the minus strand of NZ_CP089981.1, from coordinate 1,339,255 downwards.
GCATTACCTCAAAGCAAAGAAACAAAAAGATGTGGCTGTAAAGCCTTTGCAGGTATATCCGAAAGTGACAGTGCAATTGCCAGTGTACAACGAGCGGTATGTTGTGCAGCGGCTTATTGATGCCGTATGCCGGTTTGAGTACCCTAAAGAGAAACTGGAGATCCAGGTACTTGATGATTCTACCGATGAAACGGTTGAAATTATAGCTGATAAAGTCAATACATGGAAGGCTGAAGGGGTGAACATCAGACATATTCGCAGAGAAGAGAGAACAGGTTTTAAAGCCGGGGCACTACAGTATGGCCTGGATATGGCAGAAGGAGAGTTTATTGCCGTATTTGATGCTGACTTCCTCCCTCAACCTGATTTTCTGAGTAAAACGCTGCCTGTTTTTGAGAATACAACCGGTGTGGTACAAACGCGTTGGGGGCATTTAAATAAAGACTATTCCATACTCACCAGGCTGCAGGCCTTTGGATTGGATGCACATTTTTCAATTGAGCAAACCGGGAGGAACCATGCCGGTAGCTTCATAAACTTTAATGGTACAGGTGGAGTGTGGCGTAAGAAATGCATTTATGATGCTGGTGGCTGGTCGGCAGATACGCTAACCGAAGACCTGGATCTTAGCTACAGGGCTCAAATGAAAGGTTGGAAATTCAAATACCTGGAGGACTATACAGCACCGGCAGAGCTACCTGTAATCATGACAGCTGTCAAATCTCAGCAGTATCGCTGGAACAAAGGGGCGGCAGAAACGGCCCGGAAAAATTTAGGGAAAGTATTCAGGTCTCCGATTAACGGGGTTGGTAAATTGCATGCTTTTTTTCATCTTTTGAATAGCTCGGTATTTATATGCCTGCTGCTTGCCTCAGTTTTAAGCATTCCAATGTTATTTATTAAAGATGCTTACCCCGCATTTAATTTCATCTTTAACCTTGGCAGCATCTTTTTGATCGGCTTTTTGTCTATTGGTTTTTTTTATTGGATAGCAAGCAGGCAGAGCCATCCCAAGGGAACAGGGAAGTACTACCTGACTACCTTCCCGGTTTTTCTTACTGTATCAATGGGGTTGTCACTGCATAATGGCATAGCAGTGCTTGAAGGGCTGCTGGGAATCAAAAGCCCCTTTATCAGAACACCTAAATTTAACATTAAAAGTAAAGCGGATTCGTGGAAAGACAATATCTACGTCAAGCGCAAAATTGACTTCCTTACTATATTAGAAGGGTTTTTGAGCCTCTATTTTATGTTTGGTATCGCCGCTGGCATTTATCTTAACGATTTGGGGTTGATCATTTTTCATGTGATGCTTACTTTGGGCTTTGCAAGTGTGTTTTATTATTCCATCAAGCCGTTGAAGCATGGTTAAGAGTAAATCAGGTCCTGTCTTATATTTGGCATCAGTACTTTCTTTACTCTTATATATTTTTATTGCCTATGTTGTTAAAAGGCATGATTCCTTTCTGCTTCTAACTTGCTACACTTTACTCTTTACAGCATTCCTTACCATGTGGTATTATGCATACTCCTCCAAGAGGGTTCGCTGGCTGGTGGTATTGGCTATATTTCTAAGGGTAAGTTTGCTGTTGGCGTTCCCTAATCTTTCAGATGATATTTACCGTTTTGTATGGGATGGCAGGTTGATTAACAATGATATTCATCCTTTCTCGTACCTCCCTACTTACTTTATGTCGCCCGGGTCTCCCGATGTTCCGGGGATTACCTCCAGTTTATTTTATCAGTTGAACTCACCGGAATACTTTACCATTTACCCACCGGTATCACAGTTCTTTTTCTCAGTGTCAGCCTCTATCTTCCCCGAGTCAGTGCATGGCAGTGCTATTGTGATGAGAATATTTATAATAGTTGCAGAAATAGGAAGCATCTGGCTGATCACGCGCATTCTTTTTCACTACAAGCTTCCGTCAAGGCATGTTTTGTTATATGCACTAAACCCGTTGATCATTCTGGAATTGACCGGAAACCTTCACTTTGAAGCCTTTATGATCTTCTTTTTGCTGGTGGCTGTTTATTTTTTTCTTACCCGGAGGTATATTATTTCTGCTCTGGCCTTTGCCTTCACTATTGCCAGTAAACTACTGCCGTTAATCTTTCTGCCGTTGCTGGTCAGAAGGATATGGGGAAAGCAGGTGATGGTGTATTATGTGCTTACGGCCATTTTTACCCTCATTTTATTTTTACCGTTGATCAACCAGGAGCTGATCAATGGCATGTCATCGAGCCTGTCGCTTTATTTTCAGCGATTTGAATTTAATGCCAGCATCTATTACCTGTTGAGGGAAGGAGGCTTTTATTTGAAGGGATACAATACCATTCACATCCTCGGAAAGTACCTGGCAGCTTCAACCTTTATATTGATCATGGGCTACGCCCTTCTTCACAACCCAAGGCGTGTGAAGCTACCGGAGGCAATGCTTTGGGTAATATTGATTTATTGCATGCTTACCACTACACTGCATCCCTGGTATTTGGCTACGGTTGTTTTGCTGAGTGTTTTTACTCCCTTCCGGTTTCCTGCTCTGTGGTCATTCCTGGTATTTGTTACCTATGTCGGATATTCTGAAACCGGTTTTCAGGAAAATTTGATTTTGACAACCATTGAGTATATTCTGGTGTATACATGTATGTTATATGAAATTTATATTCACTATATAAGGTCAACCAACAAGAAGGTAGTAGAAGTATATGAATAGACTATATATTTTTTTAGTGTTACTAATTTCGACTCAATGTATGGGACAGAAAGATTTTGATGAGAAGCTAAACTCCATTCTGGATAAGTCCGTGCCCTTTATTTATACTAATGAACTCAATGAGCTTACCGAAAAGGAAAGCCAAATTTTGATCCTGGATACCCGGTCAAAGAAGGAATACCGGGTGAGCCATATTCCCAATGCTATTTTTGTGGATTATGATAACTTCTCCGGAGAGGCAGTACAAGGTTATAATAAGGAAGCACCGGTTATAGTGTATTGTTCCGTGGGTTACAGAAGTGAAAAGATCGGGGAGAAATTGGAGGAGCTGGGCTTTAGTAATGTCAGAAACCTTTACGGAGGTATTTTTGACTGGAAGAATAAAGGACATGAGGTAGTGAATGACGAAGGTATGGAAACGGATAGTGTACATACCTATAATGAAAACTGGTCGAAGTGGTTAAAGGAAGGTGTTAAAGTCTATGAATAGACTGCTGATCATTTTTGTTAAAAATCCTGAACCAGGAAAAGTGAAGACCCGGCTGGCCAAAACCATAGGTGATGAAGCAGCCCTGGCGGTTTACTTAAAACTTTTGACGAATACCCACCAGACTGTAGACGGCCTGGAATGCGACAAGGCTGTCTATTATTCCGAATATATCGACTCTGAGGATAACTGGGAAAACAGTCGCTATCAAAAACACCTGCAAAAGGGCGACGACCTGGGGAAGCGGATGTTTAATGCCATTCGTGAAGCCTTTGTGTCGGGCTACAACTCGGTTTGCCTGATTGGTTCAGATATTTACGGGCTGACCGCGGACATTATTGCTCAAGCCTTCAATAAACTGGAAATAAACGACATAGTACTGGGGCCTGCGGAGGATGGTGGATACTACCTTATAGGAATGAAAAAACCCTACTCCGGAGTTTTTCAAGTATCACAATGGAGCACATCGACGGTTCTTAGTGATACTATTAAACTCATTGAGGATCAGGGATTAACTTTTGATAAAACCCAAACATTAAAGGATATTGACCGCGCAGAAGACCTGAAAGGGACTGATCTTGCATGATGTGCTAGCACAACTTATCAATATCCCTGATCAGTATTTTTCTCCTGTCAAAGTTGATCAGGTTTTTCTCTTTTAGCTCATTTAGAATAGTGGTCACGGTCTGGCGGCTGGTGCCGGTCAGGTTGGCAATGTCCTTATGAGTAAGTTTTGTAGGGATCATAGTTTCGAAACCCACTTTCTTGCCTTTCCAGGCAGCAGCATCTTTTAAGAAGTCTATGATCCGTGTTCTGGCATCTTTGAAGACCAGGGACTCAATCCTTCTTTCAAGCTTTCTTATTCTCAGGCCAATCAGCTTATAGATTTTAAAGCTCAGCTCTTTGTTTTCGGCCATTAGTGCCTGCATCTCTTCTATACTGATAGGACAAACGGTGGTGTTATCATCCATGGCCTGAGCAAAGTCGGCCCTTTTTTCTTCTCCGGCAAGGGCCAGCTCCCCAAAAATTTCACCCGTGCTCAATATCGATTTTACTACTTCCTTTCCTTCTTCGGTATAGTGCCCGATCTTAATCCGGCCAGCCGCTATCATGTAGATGTTCTTGGCTGGCTCCTCGGGAAAATAGACAAACTGGTTCTTTTTATAATAGTTAAAGCTATGTCTTTCAGAGATGGTTTTGATCTTGTGCGGACACATCAGGTTAAATAAATCAACATCCTCAAAGTACCATAAAGTTGAGTTACTACTCATTGCAATTAAACTTCTCGCGTTACGTCCTGGAAAAAATATTTATACTTAAGTTAGTAAATATAATCACTTTAGTAAAGATATACCTATAGCTATGTTTCTTAGTGACATCATCATTTACCCTATAAAATCCTTCCCGGGTGTACGTATAAACGAAATTAAAGTTGAGCAGCGTGGTTTGGCGCACGACCGCAGGTGGATGCTTGTTGATGAAAACGATAAATTTATCACCATTCGGCAACGCCATGAGCTGCTGCTTTTTGATTTGCATATTGAAGGCAATGGTTTCGTGGTAAAGCACCGGGAAAGCGGGGATACGCTTTCGCTTCCATGGAAAATTACAGAAGGCAGAGAAGTACAGGTAACCATCTGGGAGGATAGTGCCATGGCCCTCGAAGGAAGAAGTGAATGGAGTGACTGGCTTGCAGAAAAACTGGACCTGGACTGCCGGCTGGTGTACATGCCCGATACTTCCCGTAGACAGATTAAAAGGGAATGGGCCAAAGATGATGAAATTGTAAGTTTTGCCGACGGCTATCCGCTGCTTGTGGCTGGCTCGGCCTCACTGGCAGATCTGAATGGAAAGCTGGAACAAAAAATCACGATCGACAGGTTCAGGCCTAATCTCGTTTTTGAAGGAGGGAATCCATACGAGGAGTTTACCTGGGGGCAGTTCAAGATCGGAGAGAATAAATTTCAAGGGTTAAAGCCTTGTATCCGGTGTGTAGTGACTACCCTGGATCCGGTAACGGCTGAAAAGGGACGGGAGCCTTTGCTGACCTTATCAAAGCAGAAGGTTGACAACAAAATAGTTTTTGGGCAGCATGCCTACGCCACTGAGTATGGTGTGATAAAGATTGATGACGAAATAGAGGTACTTAATTATAAAGATTCGCCTTACGATCCGATTTAAATTGTGTCTGATGGTTAACTTTGCCGCAAATTAACAGCATGTCATTTTTATACGTTAAAGCCCTCCATATCATATTTGTTACCACCTGGTTCGCCGGGTTATTTTATATCGTCAGGTTATTTATTTACCAGACAGAGGCTTCCGAAAGACCTGACCCTGAGCGGTCTATTTTGGTAAAGGAGTATAAAAGGAACACCAAAAGGTTATGGTTTGCCATCACGTGGCCTTCGGCTGTGCTTACATTGATCTTTGGTACGTGGGTTTTGATGCATGTACCCGCCTACCTGAAAGAAGGGTTCATGCACATCAAGCTGGCCTTTGTGTTTGTGCTTTATGTCTATCATTTTATTTGTCACCGCATATACAAACAGCTCCAAAATGATGTTTATAAATACTCTTCGCAGCAATTGAGGATATGGAATGAAGTGGCGACTATTTTGCTGGTAGGCATCGTGTTCATTATTGTTTTAAAAAATGCTATGAGTATGGTTTGGGGGCTGGCAGGGCTTGTCGGCTTTACCGTTATACTCATGCTGGCTATAAAAATTTATAAAAACATAAGAGAAGGAAATGAAAAACAGAAGTAGTTATATCCTGGTTGTTCTTTTGGCCATAGTATTTGCTTCATGCAACGGGCAAAAAGAAAAGAAGAAATTACCCATTATGGGCAGAACAGAAATTGACGGTACTGATACTATACATCATACCATTGCGGATTTTAAGTTTGTAGATCAGGATAGCAATTGGGTTTCCACTGAGACTTTCACAGACAAAATCTATGTGGCGGATTTCTTTTTTACTTCATGCCCTACCATTTGCCCCGTGATGAAAGCCCAAATGCTCAGGGTTTACGATTCCATTCAAAACAAGTCTGATGTACTGATACTATCACACACCATAGACCCCAAGCATGATACCGTGGCAGTACTTAAAGAATTTGCAGATCGACTGGGTGTAGAGAGCAGCAAATGGCACTTTGTAACGGGTGAAAAAGATGATATTTACAAAATAGGACAAACCAGCTATATGGTGAGTGCTTCGGAAGATCCAACAGAACCGGGAGGCTATATTCACAGTGGTGCTTTTATATTGGTGGACAAGGGAAGAAGGATACGAGGGTTGTATGACGGCACAAAACCTGACCAGGTTGACCGACTTATTAATGATATTGATGTTTTACTTCAGGAATATGAAAAATAACATGATTAGAGGCTTAGCATTACTATTAGCAGTATTTATAATTTCCTGTAGTGGAAAAGGTGGCGAGAATAAAGAAATGAGCCACTCTGAGAATGTGAAACTGGAACAATATATGGTTACGGGGAGCAAACTCTATACGATCCACTGCAGTAGCTGCCATCAGTCGGAAGGGCAGGGCCTGGCGAAACTTTTTCCTCCACTTAGCGGATCGGACTATCTGGACGATAAGCTGCAAACTGTGCCATGCATTATTAAAAATGGGCTAAGTGGGGAAATTACCGTGAATGGCGTGGTTTATAACCAGCCCATGCCGGCGATACCTCAACTCACTAATCTCGAAATCGCCGAGATTACCACATATATTTATAATAGTTGGGGAAGAAACCACGGCATAGTGAATGTAAAGGACGTGGAGAAAATGCTTGAAAACTGCAAAAAATAGTTGCTACATATACTTTAAAGGGATGGTGATGGCCTCATCACTGTCCACTTTAATTTTGGTATCGTTGTAAGAAGGAGGCCCAAATGCCCCCATAGACTTTTTAGAGAAACCGAAGCCCTCTGTTGGTATCCCGAAAAAATTCTTGTCCAACTCTCCGTTTTCATTCTTATCATAAATGATGGACACCGAATAATGTCCTTGAGGTAAATCCGTGAATTTTATGTTTTTTGAGTTCTGGCTAACAGCAACCGTCTGACTTTTAAAAGGCTTCTCTAAGAAATTTTCCTTTGAGTTGAATATCGCTATAATCAATTGCCCTTTGGGTTCTTTGATATTTTCAACAGTAACATTCAGTTCATAGCTGCCTTGTTGAGCATGGCCGAATATTAACAGTAACGAAAACAAGATGGTCATTTCAATTTCAGGTATGATTAAAGTAAACTCAATTTAAAAGGGAAACCGGTATAAATTGATAACACAAGTGTACAAGTAATGTTGCATTTGTCAAACTAAACCTGCTATTGAGATTGAACAAGGTGAAGTTTATCGAATAAGCGGGTATGCTGCCATCATAGAGAGGATATTTTACGTATATGCAATATCAGCAACTACCTAAACGCTCTATGTATCTCAAACCCCTGATACGGCTTTCCATTTTTTTATTTGCCCTATTTCTATTCTCATTTTCCTATAAACAGCGCCAGAGCAGTGACTTAAAACAAAGTATGGATCGTGGCAAGAAACTGTACATGTCATATTGCCTTACCTGTCATATGCAAAATGGAGAGGGTATACCTGGTACTTTCCCTCCGCTGGCCAATGCTGATTATCTTATGGAGGATGCAGAACGCTCCATAGGCCAGATCATTAATGGAGCATCAGGCGAAATGAAGGTGAATGGTGTAGTTTATAACAACGTGATGCCCGGGTTCGATATGACCGACCGGGAGATAGCGGATGTGCTTAATTATATCAGGAACAGTTGGGGCAATCAGGGTGAGGTAATAACTGAGGAGCAGGTACATGAGGTTAGGGATAAATAAAATAACAGATCAGGACGACAAATAAATATATAACCTAAAAGCAGCAACACATGGAAACTAAACAATTACTATTGATTTTGACCCTTATTTTGGGCTTCAACTTTGCCGATGCCCAAACAGACAAGGAGCAGGTGGAGGCGGCAATACTGGATTATGTGGAAGGGATTTATGAGGTTCAACCTGAAAGGATTAAGAGAAGCGTACATCCTGAGTTGGTAAAAAAAGGTTTTTGGAGGCCCAAAGACCAGTCAGCATATAAGGATGAGTCCGTAATGACATTTGATGAACTGGTCGATCTGGCCGGTAAGTGGAACGCCAAAGGGTGGTTGCCTAAAGACGCACTCAAAGTAGTTGAAGTTTATGACGTTCAGGATAAAACGGCAGTGGGCAAGCTTACTGCTCACTGGGGTACGGATTATTTTCATCTTGCCAAATATGGTGACCGGTGGATGATCACCAATATACTGTGGCAGAGTCCTGCACCCATGGAAAAAACCGCTAAAAACTAATTCCCATGGCACAGTTCAGTTTAAATATCAATGCACAAACCTATAACATCGATGTTAGCCCCGATACGCCTTTGCTATGGGTGCTCAGGGATACCCTGGGTCTGAAAGGCACAAAGTTTGGATGCGGCAAGGCACTTTGTGGTGCCTGTACTGTACACCTCGATGGCAACGCGATCCGTTCGTGCAGCTTTCCGGTGTCTGCCGTTAAGGGCAAAGTTGTGACCATAGAAGGGTTATCCGAAAAAGGTGACCACCCGCTTCAACTGGCCTGGCAGGAGGTCGATGTGCCGCAATGTGGCTACTGCCAGACAGGGCAGATCATGTCTGCTGCGGCACTATTGCAGAGGAACCCGAACCCTACCGATAAGGATATTGATATGGCTATGTCTGGGAATATTTGCAGGTGCGGCACATATCTTCGTATAAGAAAAGCGATCCATACAGCCGCGAAAGGAGGGGCAGATGAGTGAATTGATGAAAATTAAACGCCGTGATTTCCTTAAGATCAGCGGCATTACCGGCACCGGACTTATCCTGGGCTTTGGTTTGTCAGCGGGAGCCAGAGACAAGGCGCTAACGCATTTTGAACCCAATGCATTTTTGAAAATAGGGTCAGACAACAGCATTATCATATTTGCCAAAAATCCTGAAATAGGTCAGGGAGTTAAAACGTCCCTTCCGATGATCATAGCAGAGGAACTGGAGGTTGACTGGAACAGCATAGAGATAATACAGGCAGGTCTTGACAGCAGGCTTGGTGCGCAATTTGCCGGAGGCAGTACGGCCATCAAGACCAACTGGCAAACTTTGAGAACTGCCGGAGCGGCAGGCAAATCTATGCTCATCGCCACTGCGGCCGGGAAGTGGCAAATTTCCGAAAGTGAGTGCTATGCCGAGCGTGGAGTAGTAAAGAACCGGCGAAATAAAAAACAATTTACCTATGGGGAACTGGCCGGTGATGCCTCAAAGCTTAAAATTCCGGAAACACCGCCCTTGAAAGACCCTAAGGATTTTAAAATTATCGGCACCTCCAAAAAAGGAGTTGATAATCAGCAAATAGCGACAGGGACTGCTGAGTTTGGTATTGATGCCCGCAAAGAAGGCATGCTGGTGGCAACGATATTGAAATGCCCAGTTTACGGAGGTAAGGTAGGAAGCTTCGATGACTCGGAAGCCAAAAAGATTGATGGTGTAAGGCACGTGATCAAAATAGATGCCCTGGGGCCTGTTGAGCGGGTAGCAGGTGTGGCGGTGGTCGCAGACAATACGTGGGCGGCTATGAAAGGCAAAAAAGCACTCAAGGTAACCTGGGATTATGGAGAAGGAGCATCAGAAAGCAGTGCCGGCATACTGGAGAAATTTGACACATACCTTGCCAAAAAAGGGGAGATAGGTTTGCGGGATGATGGCGATGTAGACGCAGCTTTTAACAAAAATGAAAAAGCGATTGAAGCCATCTACGAGGTGCCATTTCTCTCTCATGTGCCCATGGAGCCGATGAACTACTGTGCCGATGTAAAGGAAAATGAGTGCGAGGTATGGGGACCAACGCAGGTTCCCGGTTACGTACAGCGGTTGGCTTCCGGAATTGCCGGCATTCCCCGTGAAAACATTAAAGTAAATATGACGAGGGTAGGCGGGGGCTTTGGCCGAAGGCTAATGGCAGATTATGCGGCAGATGCAATTACCATCTCCCATCAGATAAAGCAGCCCGTACAGGTGGTTTGGAGCAGGGAAGATGATATACAGTATGACTATTACAGGCCTGCAGGCAGGTACAAACTTAAAGCTGCACTGGACAATGCAAATAAACTTACAGCCTGGTACCTCAATGCGTCAACAACATCGAGAAACCTGTTCCGCGGCTCTCAGGAGTCACCACATACCACTGAAGTTTTTCCTGATGGATTCCCGGCCGGGTTCGTGCCTAATTTCCGGATGGAGTACACGCCTGTGAAAACAGTGGTGCCTAGTGGTGCCTGGAGGGCACCGGGCCATAACGCAACTGCCTTTATCGACCAGAGTTTTATTGATGAAATGGCGCATCTGGCAAAGAAAGATCCCGTCGACTTCAGGCTGGAAATTTTGGGTAACGAAGATAAAGAAATGCCCTATGCAGACCATGGAGGGCCAACGTACAGCACCAAAAGACTTAAAAATGTTATTAAAATAGCGGCAGAGAAATCCAACTGGCACAAAAAAGAGGTTGGCATCTATAAAGGGTTTGCAGCGCATTTTATGTTTGGTGCTTATGTGGCAGAAGTTGTAACTTTATCACTGGACGCCAATAAGGAACCACATATTGAGAACGTATTGGCCGTGGTGGATTGTGGTATCGTGGTGAACCGGAGTGGTGCCATGTCGCAGATAGAAGGAGGTATAGTGGATGGCCTTGGAGCCGCCATGTTTGGAGAGGTTACCATAGCAGATGGCATGGCTCAACAGGACAACTTTGATACCTATAAAATGATCAGAATGAAGGACGCACCGAAAATAGAGGTACACCTTGTAGAAAGTAAGGAGTCTCCCGAAGGCCTGGGAGAAATGAGCCTGCCCATGATCAGTGCGGCTTATGCTAATGCAATTTTTGCGGCCACAGGTAAACGAATCCGTAAGTTACCTGTTCAATTATCTGAAGTCAGTTCGTAAATGAAGGAAATAAAAAACATAATAGCCGAGTATCATAAGATAGATTTTGATAAGAAAAAAGCCGCTTTGGCCACAGTGGTAAAGGTCAGAGGCTCGTCTTATCGCAGCCCGGGAGCCCGTATGCTGATTACCAATGACGGCCGGTGGATCGGTTCTATCAGTGGCGGATGCCTCGAAGGGGATGCATTGAGAAGGGCCAGGGAGGTAATGCAAACCGGCGAACCTCAGGTGATCACTTATGATACTACGGCCGACGGAGATTCCCTGGGCATAGGTCTCGGCTGCAATGGCATTATCGATGTGCTGATCCAGGCTATAAGGGAAGATGATGCAGATAACCCTATTAAAAGACTTGAAAGCTTTGTGAACTACGATAATCTGTCAGTAATAGCGACAGTTTTCAGAACGCATGGAACGCCAGGGGTCGCAGAACAGCTATGGATCGATAACAACAATGATGTTCATGGTGACATCCGCGACAATGCCTTGAGAACACAAATGAGTCAGGACCTGCTATGGGTACAGGAAAACAGAAAGCCGGAAATAAAAACATATGCCAATGGACAGTTGGAGGTGCTTTTTGAAATTGTTGAGCCTTGTATAGATCTGTTGATCTTTGGAGCAGGGTTTGACGCTCGTCCCGTGGTTGACCTTGCCAAGGTTATGGGGTGGGAGGTAACGGTTACGGACGAATGCATAGCCCATATTGCCCCGGCCCGGTTTCCGTTGGCTGACCAGGTAAAGCTTTGCAAACGTGAGCATGTCAGCGAGGAAATTAAAATAAAACCCTATTCGGCGGCGGTATTGATGTCTCATAACTATGAATATGACTTGCAAGTGCTAAAGAGGCTTCTTCCCACACCGGTAAACTATATTGGTATACTGGGCCCTAAAAAGCGCGTAGATAAAATGTATGAATCTCTTGAAGCAGAGGACTTTCAATTAACGCCAGAAGACAAACACCGGATCCATAGCCCAATAGGTTTGGATATCGGAGCTGAGACCCCGGAGGAGATAGCACTGTCTATTATTACCGAAATCCAGGCCAAGTTTACCAACAGGAGTGGAGGCTTTCTGAAATACAGAAATGCCCCGATCCATCACCGTGATGGCAAGGAAGACCAGGTATTTAAGCAGGTTTTTATCAATCAGGTCATCGAGAAGAAGAGCTCAATATAGCCCAATTTGGGGGAGTTGATAAAGTGATTTATTTACTAACTTCAAGTGTGAGTAAAATTGGAGTTATTATTCTTGCAGCAGGTTCATCCTCCAGGCTGGGCCGCCCAAAGCAGCTTTTGAGGTTCAATGGTGAATCTTTGCTTCAAAAAAGTGTGAAGGCGGCACTGGATGTTTCTGATATTACACTTACCGTGCTTGGAGCCCACTACCAGGAAATAGGTGAAGAGATCAAATATCTCAAGACCAAAAGCCTCTTTAACCTCGACTGGAACAAAGGTATGGGCAATTCGATCAAATTTGGCCTGCATGAAATTCATAAAGAGCATCCCGATCTGAACGCCGTTATTATCATGGTCTGCGACCAGCCCTTTGTATCAGGAGAGCTTTTGAAAACAATGATAGATGCCTACCACAGAGGAAACGCCCTGGTGGCTTCATCCTATGGAAGCACGGTGGGTGTGCCGGCTTTGTTTGACAGGCAATACTTTAAGCAAATATTGAAAATCGATGACAAAAAGGGGGCAAAAGCAATTCTCAATCATGGAGATACATTTTTGATCCCCTTCCCACAAGGTAGTCAGGATATCGACACGCCGAAAGACTGGGAGAATTTTAAAGCCATGTGATAGTGGAGGATGATGGAGATGCTGTTAAGTAAAAGGTTTTGGGTAATCGGTGAAAGAGTGACCGGTAATCGGTGAATTGGGTGAATAGTAAATGGTGAACTGTAATTCGAGGTGCTAAATCGGTCAGTGCTCCGAATTGGGCGATGACTTCGTCGTGCCTCCTCGCGATTACGGTGTAGTATAAGGGATCAAACGTTAAACCTGTGGAGTAAATGGATTGAGGAGTAAAACAAGTAAAGTGAAACTTGCTACTGAAAATCAGTGAACCGAGCTTATTGTTATATTATACGCCTTTGTCTACTGCTTTTGCCGACTGCTATTAACAACTGTCTGTCAGCAAAGAGGTGAAAGTGTTAGGGGCTCCCCAGAAATTTCGCTTGATCCAGTATAAGCTGCTTAATGGCAAAAAAAGCCTTACCAAATATCAAATTTAGTAAGGCCGTTCTTGAAAAATATTTTATTTACTTGGCTACAGGCACCAGGCTGATGGCCGCACCTCCGCCCGGGGCAAGTTTAAGGTCCAGCTTATCTTTACTGGTTACCGTTTTAGAAGTGATTTCATAAGCCGTTGGGTTATCATCCCAATGAGCATCCGCCGCATCTGCATAGATTGTTGCAGTGTAAGACTGTCCATTATCCAGAAAGCTAAGGTCAACCGTCAGCTCACGGGGGTTCTCATCTGTGATTGATCCGATAAACCATTTATGGGTATTTCGCTCTCTTCTGGCAATGGTTACATAATCACCAACCTCGCCATTCAGCACCTTAGACTCTTCCCAGTCTACCCCAACATCACGGATGAACTGAAAGGCAGCATTTCCTTCATAGTTTTCCGGTAAGTCGGCGGCCATTTGTACCGGCCCGTAGATCACCACATAAAGAGCCAATTGCTGGGCAAGGGTTGTGTTTACCTGACTGTTTTCCTTCCATGGGTTTAGCTTAATGTTAAAGATCCCCGGCGTGTAATCAATCGGGCCTGCCAGCATTCTTGTGAAGGCCACCGTTGGTAAATGAGACGGCGGGTTTCCTCCTTCAACTGACCAGGCATTGAACTCCTGACCTCTTAACCCTTCACGCGAAATAGCGTTAGGCAATGTCCTTCTGATGCCCGTAGGCTTTATAGGTTCGTGGGCATTGACCGCTACCTTATGCTTTGCAGCCGTTTCCAGTACCTTTCTGTAATGGTTCACCATCCACTGACCATGGTGGTACTCTCCTTTAGGGATGATCTTACCCACATAGCCCGTTTTCACGGCATGCATACCCAGGTTTTCCATCAATTTGTAGGCAGTGTCCAACTGCTGCTCGTAAGTTCTTGGCGCGGCCGACGTTTCATGGTGCATGATGATCTCTACACCTTTCTCTTTACCGTACCTTACCACTTCTTTCAGGTCGTAATCTTCATATGGTGTTACAAAATCAAACACACCCTCACGATCTTCAAATCCGATCCAGTGTTCCCAGCCCGTATTCCAGCCTTCAACTAATACTGCTCCAATATTATTGGCGGCGGCAAAGTCAATAAATGCCTTTGCGTTTTCAGTAGTAGCACCATGTTTGCCGCTGGCCATGTCCCAGGTAGATTTGCCGAGGTGCATCTCCCACCAGATGCCGACATATTTTGTAGGCTTAAACCACGATACATCACCCAGTTTATTAGGTTCGTTGAGGTTTACAATAAGCCTCGATTCGATCAGGTCACCGGCCTTGTCAGCAATCTGGATTGTTCTCCAAGGCGTACTGAAAGGCGTATTCCGCTTTACCTTGTAACCCGTAATTTCAGAACCTACCAGTTCACTTTCCATACCTAAAGTCTCTGTATCCACCTTTAAAGTCATGCCGGAGTAGTCGGTAAGGTTGGCTTCATGAAAGCTCAGGTAAAGCCCGTCATCGGTTTTCATAGTCACCGGTGTGTTTACGGCATTTTCTGGAATGTAAGTCTGAGCAAGGTTCGGATGGTTTCGTTTGCTGATAGCATCTATTTCAGAGAATTTGGTTTCATTATAGAGATGTTCGTAAATGTCCCAGTCGCCAGGTATCCACCATACCATATGGTCTCCGGTGAGGTTAAACTGTGTATTTTCATCCGTAATGATCACCTCCTTCATATTCGGCTGGTTGGGGAAATGGTACCTGAATCCAAGACCATCATCATACACCCTGAAAATTACCGTCAACTTACGCTCCAGGCCTTCCTGCTCTTTCAGGTCTACCGTGAGTTCATTGAAATTATTCTTCACCTTCCTTTGCTCCCCCCAGGGCATCTCCCAGGTTTCCGTAACTGATTTGGATGATGAGTTACTTACTTCAAGCCCGGATTTGATTGCGTCCATATCCTTAAAATCAAAACTTAGGTACGAACTGTCAATAACTACCTTTCCGCTATGAGCCACGGTATAGCCTACCTCTCCTTCTTCATTGGTAAAAAACATCAGGATATTATTTCCGGAAGGCGACTCGACTGTAAGCGGGGCAACGGTTTCTACGGGCATCTTACAAGCAGTGTTAAAAACAAAAAGAATAAATATGAACAGGCACTTGTACCAGGCCAGACGTTTTAGTTGGGTATTTAACATATTGGATGGGGTTATAGTTAGTTTAAAAGAAATGTAAAATTACTAAATAGAATATAATGGCTATTGTTGTGCCGGTATGTTTTCAGCCTTATCCGGCCACACCTCTACAATAAAATAAGCAATCTGACCTATGGTGCTGGTGAAAACCACAATGAGCACCCACATAATCCGCTGTGTGCTATCAAAAGACGGGTTTTTGCTGATCAATACAATGTAGTAGATCATTAAAATGAACCCGGATCCTACCGCTATAAACATCATGACCATCATAGGAACGAAGGACTGCAGGAATAACGGAACTTCATCCGGAGGCAGGTCGTGAGGATGCAAATCCATAGAAGCAACATTCACGAAAAGCGTGAAAAAAAGAACGAAATAAACCATTAAGAATATTAAAGGAGCAATGGTAAATAGCCCAAGAATTACTTTTTTTGATGTACTCATATGTTGTCTACTTGTGTTGACACGTAATTTAAGGAGATATTGACAAAATCGGAATTTTGAAGGTCAGTCAGAAGGACTGTGGAGTGGATACCCTAAAAACAGACAGAATTAAATACCCGCTTTACTAAGCCTCCAAGGATTAGTAAAGCTGAACCTTCGGAACCTACAGACCTAACAAACCAGAATTCCGCAACATTACAATAAAGACCTCTCCCTGTTCATGCTGAGCCTGCGAAGTATCAAAACAGTTTCCTCCTCTGGCTGAATAGTAAGCAGTTACCTACTTAGGTAGATCCTTCCTATCGTCAGGAAGACTGCGGGGGTGGATAATGATATTTATGACCAGGAGCGCAGATTATCAAAACCCTAAAAACAGACAGAATTTAACACCTGCTTTACTAAGCCTCCAAGGATTAGTAAAGCTGAACCTTCAGAACCTACAGATCTAACAAACGAGTAATTAACCGGAATCTCCGCCCTATACAGTTACACCAAGCACGAAGGACACATTAATATGCGAGCGTGATATTTGAAGTTATTAACCAACAAGGAATGGCAAATAAGGTAAGGTTTTATCACATTTGGAATGTTAAGCATATATTGATTGGACTAGTAATATCAATACTGGTCCTGGTCGCTATGGTTGCTTATTATAATTACCCATTATGGTATAACAGTTATCAGCTTTCTAAATATGATCGGGCCGTATGGGGGAAGATTTTGTCAGTTCAGGAAAAATCGATTATCAGGCAGACGAAGCTAGGAAACAAGTTAGATATTGAATATTATAAAGTACAATACACATATCAAAATGGTGACTCTACTTATAAACAAGAGGAGGATATTAAAGGCACCTTTCTTAATGGTTATAGATTAAAACATGTATTATCTTCATCGGATAGCTCGGCCAAAGTTCGTTTTTTGGCATCTGACCCTTCAAATAGTATATTAGATTTAACAGAAATCAATAAGTCCAATGCTCGATTTTGAAGAAGTTAAAAGATTTTTAGATAAAAAAATAAAAAATAATCCACTGGTAAAGGGATGTCTTGATACGATCACTCGGGAAGAGGTAGTATTTAGAAAAGGAATTATTAAAAGTAGAATAGAACTTTTGAGTCTGTATGACTTTAGATTAAAAAATGCCAAAAAATATAGAATAGACATTTTCTTGAAAGAGGAGCTAGATTCGTGGGAGTTAGGATTGGATAATCTCAGAAAAAGCGAAGCTGAAATTATGTTATTAAACTCCATTCGTACCAGCAATAGGTGCTATTTATTATTTTGGAATAACGATTCCTTTGAGTTAGAAGCAATTTTTTGGTTATCAAATAAGCAGTTAACTGCAATGGATAAAAATGACAACATTTAGATCAGAAATTTTCTTTGAAACAGGTGAAAATACAGATAAGCTCAAGGAAAAGATCAGATTTACATATGAAGCCGGTGATATGCTGAAGCATGACGAGTTTCGCCCGTTTGCAAAAAATTATACAACAACTCAGTTAAAAGGCCTCAGGCGGATGTCAATAAACGATCCCAATCTTCACTATATAGGTAATTATGTGGAGGGTAATTTTAATCTGCGGAGTCCAAGGTTTTTATTTTGGTACAGAGTGACATTATTTGTTTTTCCGCGCCCGCATGGAGCGAAAGTTTCTCTTGAGTTAAAATCATTTTGGCTGATTTTTGTGCCTTTAATAGTGTTAAATCTAATAGGGTTATTGCTGTTGGTTATGGAAGGATCAGCAGGCTTAGCCATATTGATCTTTTCGATGCCTCTAATGACACTTTTTATTATTAAACAGAACAATACAATAAAGTACTTCCGGGGTAAGCTTTGTAATAAAAACTGATCTTAAAAAGTTTCTTCCTTTCCAACGGATGACACTCAAAGAGAACTCCGCGACAAATACATAGGCACCTCCTCCCCGGTCACACCGAGCCTGCGAAGCATCTAACTTTTGCACCGGCTGAACGGTAAGTAGTAACCTGATTAGATAGATCCTTCCTATCGTCAGGAAGACTGCGGGGGTGGATAATGATATTTATGACCAGGAGCGCAGATTATCAAAACCCTAAAAACAGACAGAATTTAACACCTGTTTTACTAAGCCTCCAAGGATTAGTAAAGCTAAACCTTCGGAGCCTACAGACCTAACAAATCAGAATTCCGCAACATTTCAATAAAGACCTCTCCCTGTTCATGCTGAGCCTGCGAAGTACCAAAACAGTTTCCTCCTCTAGCTGAATAGTAAGCAGTAACCTATTAGATAGATCCTTCCTATCGTCAGGAAGACTGCGGGGGTGGATAATGATATTTATGATCAGGAGCAAAGATTGTCAAAGTCCTAAAAACAGACAGAATTAAACACCTGCTTTACTAAGCCTCCAAGGATTAGTAAAGCTGAACCTTCGGAGCCTACAGACCTAACAAATCAGCAATTCCACAGCATTTCAATGAACACCTTATCCCCGGTCACGACCTTGCGAAGTATCAAAACAGTTTCCTCCCCTGGCTGAATAGTAAGCAGTAACCTACTTAGGAAGATCCTTCCTATCGTCAGGAAGACTGCGGGGGTGGATAATGATATTTATGATCAGGAGCAAAGATTGTCAAAGTCCTAAAAACAGACAGAATTAAATACCCGCTTTACTAAGCCTCCAAGGATTAGTAAAGCTAAACCTCACAAAACCTACAGACCAAACAAACCAGTAATTCCGCCGCAAATACATAGGCACCTTCTCCCTGGTCATACTGGGCCTGCGAAGTATCTATCGCCGTGTTTTGCGCCGGCTGAAATCACCTGCTTATCAAACACGCCTTTTCTGAAGCTGTACCAATGCTCACTTTGCGTCCCGAATTAAATTCGAGATAATCTTCCAAAACCCCATCACTGAAGATCACTCCATTTTCCGGCATTTGTGATTCTATTGTTAGCTTGATCTGCTTATTTACCGCACCTACTACTAACTTCGAGCTTGTGCTTGGGCTTCGGTAAGGCTCCCGGACTATAAAGCACAGGCGGTCATCATCCCATTGCATTTCATAGGAATAAGAGGATGAGCCTGTCCCAAAAAATTGGGACAGGCCATTGTACTCATTAAAAACCGAACTCAACCAACCCGTAGAACCTGCACCTGTAGATACAATCAGTCCGCTGGAAGATTGTGTCTCGGTTTGGTCACCGAACGTGATCCTGTATCGGGCGGATGTGTGGTTGGCTTTGCCGATAAAGAAATCATTAAAAGCCAATAACTTTTGACCATCATTAAGCTCGGCCTCTGCCAGTGTTACTTTTTTGATCCCGACATTCCCTCTCAGAGATTGGGCCAACCCGTCCTGATAGTTGCCAACATTAAAAGGTAGCAACACTCCGCTATTCCTCTCAGGGTCAGGGTTGATGGCCAGGATAGGATTGGAGCCGACATATTTAGCTGTGTTGGCGACCAGGCCATCCTGTCCCAGTACTACTATGAGATCAGTATCCGTAAAAATGTATGAAGGCAGAAAATCCTTTTCCAGCACTGTGGTTTTCAGTTGCCTGGTTACCGTTCGTTGTACCGTAAGCAGACTGTTATAAAAGGTATTATGCTCCTGCTCATAGTCTTCAAAATCACCACCACTATGCTCAATGTAAAATTTAGCCTGCGGTTTTGTGTTAAACCTTTCTACCAGCTTTTCCAGCCTGGTCTTGTTCTTCACCAGAACGATCCTTTCAAAATCCATGATGGTACTATTTTGAATGTTTCAACAAACTGTCGAGCAGGTCAGGGCTAATATTCAGGTTGCTGATCTTACCTGCATTATCAGCCAATTCCCTGAAAGCCAGCGCTATGTTTGACCCGGCATCTGATTTTTGAGACATCGCCGTCAGCAGCCTCCAATCCATATTTCTGTAAGGCTTGATCATCGCTTCTATGGCATAGCCTTTGGCATCAGCCGTTTTCTTCTCATTGCTCACCTTCATGTCTATATAGTCCTGCTTTTTAGACTCCACGGAAATATCAGCCTCAACTCTCATTTCCCTGATCTTTCGCTGGTTTTGTGCTTCAGCAACCTCACGCTCCATTTGAGTTTCTGCGATCTCCTTCTTCTTTTGCTCTATGGCAATTTCCGTATTCAGTTCACTTTGCTTGATCTTTCTTTCCTGCTCCACGGAAAAATTCCTTCGTTCATAAATAGCCAGATCAGCCTCTTTCAACAATTCTTCTCTTGCCTTTGCTTCCAAAGCCCTGCTGGTTTCCGGTGTAGCTTTTACGGCCAGTATATTGACACTTAAAGGCTCTATACCCAATGAAGCTATCGTTGCAGAAGCCTTCAAGCCACTGCTGATTGTGTTTTCAAGAGCAGAAGAGCTATTGATAGCTTCCCTTAAGCCGGTTTTTCTGATAAAAGTTGCTGTGGCAGTTTGTGCCTCATTGATGATCCTCGCATTGAGTTTCTCATGATCATCGGTTTTAAAGTCGCCTTTTTCATTTACTGTAAAGTCTAGCAGGTCGGCCAATTGCTTCGGGTCTTTAATTTTATAAGTAATCTGACCTTGAATGGTTGTTTGCTGAAAATCTGACGTAGTTTCTGTGAAAATGAAATTCACATCACTACTTCCCATCGGAATCGCCGTAATAGAGGTGTTTGGAGCGAAATAGAAGAAAGATAGCCCTCTGCCTTCATTGGCGATTTTACCATTTTTGTATTTGATGACATAGGTCATCGAGTCGAATTTTATATATTTTATACCAAACATGGCATTAAGATTTAAGTGAATTATTAAGTAACAGTTCTTCACGTAGCTCGGTGAGGATCTCCCCAAGCAGGTTTTTACCGAGCCATGTATGGCGCGACTTTGCCCTGGGGTCGTCCTCCGTCAGACCTATTCCCCAGATGGGGTCTACCGGGCTGGCTTCTACGATGGTGGTGTCTTCCGTTTTCAATAACCTTTTCAGCAGGTTTTCATTTTGGGTAAATTTGGCCTTGTTACCGGCGTAAACAATACTTTTGCATTGCTCCTCCCAAACCTGCTGATCAAAGTTTTTGACCTTCCTGCCGAGGGCCTTTTGCTTACCCGGTGATTTGGCTTTCAAAATTTCCGTGGCTGTTTCCTGGTCACCGAATAGCAATGCTTTATGATACATCATGTGCTGCTCGCTGCTGTTGAAAGTGATGCCATCAATCTCAAAAGTGCAGGGGTGCCAGTTACTAAATGGAGAAGCTGTTCTCCAGAAATATGTGAATTTTTCTTCTGTCATTCTTTTACCAGTTTTATGACTTCCTCCCAATCTTCATAGGGATCGAAGCCTGCTTTATCTTCAAATAGTACGTTGAAATAAGGCTTCTTTTCATAGTAGCCGTATTTTTTGCTGATAATCTCAGGATTACCGTTTACATGGTCGAAATGAATGTCATGCTCCCTGAAAAAGGCCAGATACTTTTCAATCTCATTAGGGTGTGAGCAGGTAAAAAGGATCCTGCTCACATCTTTTCTCTTGCTGATCAATTGCAAAGCTTCTTTAGCCAGAGGGTAAAACTCGGTGGGGATCTTATGCTCTGACCAGTTGGGCTTTATGATCGTTTCATGAATATCGAAGGCCCAGAAGGTTTTGTCCCAGTTTTTTTCTTTGGCTTGTGCAAATGCCTTTTTGATCGCTCTCGTTATCATCCTACTAATTGTTTTTCGTTTATATTAATCTTTGCTTTGTCTCGCAACGCTTCAAAAGTCCATTCCTGAATGAGTTTACCATTCTCAAAAATTGTCACCATCTCATCTTTCAGCTTAGGAAAGTCATGTTCCAGTACCGTTTCATAGGTTTCATCCACCCTGATCAGCTTCAGCCTTCCGCCTTTACTTTTCTTAAAGCTTCCGGTAATGTTGCCCTCGGCATCCATTTCGGTAGGGCTTTTTTGTACTACCACATCTTTACCGTTGACCTGGGCATAGCTGCATTTCAAGGCAAACTTTTGCGTATCGCGGTCAACTTTTTGTAGCAGTGCCCCGCCCATGCCCAACACCAGGTTTTCAGCGCTGATGCCATTGGCCTTCAAGGCTCGGTACATGTCCTTAATGGCGTCATAATTTACACCATCACCCTGAATGACACGCACTTGTGGAGGCAATACTTTATAACCTTTTTCATTGACCGTGTAACCGAATTTGTCAAAAAGTATGTTGAATACACTGAGCAAAGTCATTACAGGATCGCCACTGTCGGGGCGTATAACCAGTACACCCTCTCTGTCGAGTACCTGGGCTTTCAGGTTTTCTCCCCAATACTCTTCACAGGCTTTGAAAATGTTGTAGCTGTCAGATACACAAGCCACCAGGCCGGTAGGGAAAGTGTTGAGTACGTGTTTAAATACATCAAGTTCACCATCTTTACCTAAAAGTGTGCATATACTGTGTTCTGTTGCAGGTATGCTTTTGCCATACACTTCGCTGGTGTTGTAGTACTGCTGCGCCAGTACAGATCCTGCCAGGGTATCGCTGCCCTGAAAGTTGATCAGGTGAGCGCTTCCGCCAAGGCCTGCACTTTCCACACTGCTCACGCCGCGGAACCCGAAGTCGTTAAGCACAAACTCGATACCTGCTTCAGCCCCTTCGGCAGCGGTTTCCTCAAAGTATTGGGTTACCACCTTTTTTACCTCTCTGCTTAGCGTAGCAACCGTGGTAGGGTACCAGATCTGCATAAGCAAAGTCTCCAGAAAGTTGGTTAACCAAAAGCACTCAGGATCGGTATTTTCTATGGTCATCAGCACATTTTGAGTGGGCACTGCAGTTCCTTCCGGTACAGCCTTGATCTTAACAGGGAGCTTGCCGTCATACTTGTCCAGGATGTATTGGAACTTGCTTTTGTCAAACACATCGTCCCGTCCGAAAACCTGTTTCAAAAATGGCTCAGCCTGGTCAAGGTCTTCCTGAGTGAAAGCTTTGCCTTCCAGATATTCTTTAATGAAGTACTGCAGGCCATAGAAAACAGTATTGTCAAATTTACCACCGCGGCTTTCGAGGTAGCTGTATACTTTGGTAGTACCCGGGTAGTACAGTTTGTGGTGAGAATACTTGTAAGCATCTGCGAGGAGGATTAAGTTATTGCGTTTCATAGCTATAAATGTTTGTGGTAAAACTTTAATTAATTTAAAACTGCTGCGTATCTGTTGGTTAGGAACCTGATCAGCCCTGTATGTTCATTGCTGAATTGTCCACAGGTGATGAGGTTTTCTATTCCTTCAAGTTTGAACCATTTTACTTCGGCGATGTCATCATGCGCTGTGGGCGTACCATACTGAAGATCGCAGCTGAAGAGCAGGGTTATAATCTTATCCGTATCACTTCGGTATCTCCAGTCATCTATTTTCATAGAAGTCTCATAAGTCATGTCGCCCACTTCAATCTGTCCGCACTCTTCGATCAACTCACGTCGGGCAGATACCTCATAGTTTTCATCTTCCGGATCGGCAAAGCCACCTACAAGTCTCCATTTGCTGCTGTTGGCCTTTCTGCCCAGCAATATCTCCTGCTTGTTGTTCCTGAATACGGCCACATCTACAGTAGGGTATACTTTCTTGAACTGGTTGTGGTATGCATAAAGGATCCCGGCCCTGAAATCCCTGGAATCAAAGATCTGATCCTGGTATTTCTTTCTAAGCTCAGTGGCGTTATAGTCGCCATGCTCTGGAAGGTCAACAGTCTCAAACCTGCCGGTGTAGTAGGGTATGAAGCTGTCGCGGCTGCCGTACAATTTAAATTGTTCCGTAGGGAACACACTGCTTAACAGGTTATCCAGGTTTTCAGACCATACCACATCGCTGGGGTGATCGCTCAAAGGCAGTACCACCACATCGTTATATTCCTTTTTGATCATCTTCTCCCTGGTGTAGTAATCGTAAGGGTTTTTTCGCCCAGGTACCGGGCTGATACCCAGCACAATGATGAGCTTGTTGTGATTTGCTTTCACCTTTTGGATGAGGTCAATATGCCCCTCGTGAAGGTATGGTGTCTGAAACCGTGCTATTATAACTCCTGTTTCCATTTCTTTTTGCGTTAATGTTACACAAATATAAATATGTGTAATTATAACGCAAAATAATTTACGTAAAATTTACACATTTTATTGATATTCATGATTAACCATTTGATAATCAGTGATTAATGCGGAAATATTTTTTAGATGAGAATGTCTTTCACATTAAATAAAGGCTTAGAAAGTGTGCCTGTCAGGGGCCAGCACCGGGGGATTGGTACCTGACGTCACCTGTTTTACTCAGCTTTTCAAGATTAGTAAAGCTTAACTGAAGCTATGGAATGCCAACGAAGCTATCTTGCATAACATAGAGTTGTTGATAAAAACGCCCAACAAGAGAGGGGATCGTTATGGCTGATGAATAGATTGTAATCGTCATCCTGAAATTTTCCATCTCGTACTTCCAAAACAAATAGCAAACTTTATGGAAAATATTCAGGATCCCCCGGATCAGGACAGTGTCATCACCTTAGACTGGACACCCGAATGTATACAGCTAAAATGTGGCGATGTCGTCTTCGAGAGAGACATCCGCTGGGAAATAGAAACAATGGAGATTCCGGAGGTTTCCGTTACGCTGTGAAAATTCAGGAAATGATGTGGAAGGTGGTAGGCAGCCTTCAGAAAATTCTTAAATCTCAAAAGTTATCCCCTTTTTCTTCAGCTCGAAATATTTCTTCTCATTGAATCGGAACAGATTCCCGGGGCGGCCGGCGCCGGTCATGTTTTGTTTTTCGTCCGTTTCTTCGAGGAAGCCGAATTTTAAGATTTTCTTTTTGAAGTTTCTCCGGTCTACAGATCGGTCGAGTACTGTCCGGTAGAGCTTTTCAAGTTCTGAGAAAGGAAATTTCTTTTCAAGCAATTCAAAGCCAATGGGTTCGTAAGTGATCTTGCCCTTGAGTCTTTGTATGGCTACATCGAGGATGCGCTTGTGGTCAAAAGCCAGTGGAGGGAGTTTCTTTACATTAAACCAGGCCACATCGCTGGCATCGGTGCTGGCGTGGAGCTCAAATGCGTCAGGCTTTACCAGTCCGTAATAGGTTATCGAAACCACCCTGTTTCTCGGGTCACGATCAGGGTTGCCAAAGCTGTAGAGCTGCTCCAGGTAGTTGATCGAAATGCCGGTTTCTTCTTTAAGCTCCCGCTGTACTGCCTCTTCCAGCGATTCATTATTTTTCACCAAACCGCCGGGCAATGCCCACATCCCCTGATAGGGCTGAATATCCCGTTTGATCAGCAGCACGGATAAACCCTCTTTTGAGGTATATCCAAAAACTACTGCATCTACTGCTAATTTAATATCCTGATCGAGGCTCATAGGCCAAAGATATTATTTATGTAAATATTACGCAAATAATAAAATGCAATCGCATGTATTAGTTTTTCTAATCAAATCATTTAAATAAAAACATACTGATTATCAGTCAAAACCATTGAGCCTGCGTTTAACAAAACCATGGAAAAGACCGAGATTAAAAATATTTGGGAGGACCTTCATGGAGAACTCTACCGCTTTATAGCTCATAAAGTGCAGGGCGATGCTGCCGCGGATGATATCCTGCAAGATGTTTTTATCAAAGTATATCTCCATATCGATCAGTTAAACAATGCGGGAAAATTGACCTCCTGGGTTTATCAGATTACCAGAAATACCATAGCTGATTACCTTAAGCAGAGGCCTGAGAAAAGCAATGTGTATAACGAAAGCTGGCCTGACCAGGAAATGGATGACGACCTGTACAGCTCTCTAAGCAATTGCATCAATAGTAAAATCAACAAGCTTTCCCCGGCCGACAGAGATGTGATGTTGCTTACCTATTTCAAAGGGTACAGTCAAAAGGAGTTGGCAGCATTTCTTGACATGTCATATTCGGGAGCTAAAAACAAAGTGCAGCGGCTCCGGTCAAAGCTTAAAGATTCAATCCTTAGCTGTGAAAATGTCGAATCTGACAAAACAGGGAAGATCACAGATTACACTGGAAAAAATATTTAAAAATTTCCGGGTCTTTTTTGAAGCCGTTTAGTCTATCGGGTGAAAACAAAATTATACGACTGATGAAAAATATTGATGTACACATTATTAATGCTTTTGAATACCAAAATAATGGCGGCAATCCGGCGGGAGTCGTACTAAATGCTGATGGCCTTACCGCCAAGCAAAAACTGGAAATAGCCGGGCAGGTTGGTCTCTCTGAGACAGCGTTTGTGTCTGCATCTGCCATGGCCGATTATAAGCTGGATTTTTTCACGCCGACTAAACAGATAGCACATTGTGGACACGCGACCATTGCTACTTTTACCTATTTGAAACAGGAGGGAAAAATAAAAGGAGATTCATCCTCGAAAGAAACAGTGGATGGAGTAAGGCAGATTTACTTTGAAGGAGCCAGTGCCTTTATGGAGCAGGATGCCCCGAAATATATTCCTGTTTTGCCGGAAGATAAGGAAAGCACCCTTTTAGCATTAGGCTTGGACAAACAGGATCTGCTACCTGGCTTCGATATCGAAATTGTGAACACAGGCAATTCTTTTCTGATTGTGCCTGTAAAGAGTGAGAATGTACTTAAAAGCTTATCACCCAGGCAAGAGGTCATAGAAAGTCTTTCTGAAAAGTACGGGCTTATCGGTTTCTATGTTTACAGCCCTTCTGAGGACTCAGCAGCACATGCCACTTCGAGAATGTTCGCTCCATTTTACGGCATTGAGGAAGAAGCTGCCACCGGCATGGCGGCCGGCCCGCTTGCCTGCTATCTTCATCACTATGGTGCGGTGCAGGCAGAAGAGGTGGTTATCTCTCAGGGAAAGCACATGACTCCCCTTCGCCAAGCATGATCACGGTAAGGTTGAAAATAACGGCACAAGGTATTGAGAAGCTCTATGCGGGCGGCAGAGGCTACGTTTCAGGGGTCAAAACTGTGTCAGTAGATCGAAATGAAGATAAATGAAATGAGAACAGTCAAGATATTTCAGGTCGATGCCTTTACAGACCAGAAGTTTAAAGGCAACCCGGCAGGAGTAGTGCCTGAGGCTGACGGGCTCACCGACCAGGAAATGCTGGACATAGCGCGGGAGCTGAACAACTCGGAGACAGCTTTTGTACTGAAAGGTGATCAGGAATATGACCTGCATATCAGGTACTTTACACCCCAAGCGGAGGTGCCTGTTTGCGGACATGCCACCATCGCGGCGATTTATGTACATGCACTGCAACATGCCTTGCCTACATGCACGATCAAAATAAAGACACAGGTCGGTATTTTGCCCATTCATGTTCAGGAAGTTAAAGGTGAATATGAGATCACCATGGAGCAGGCTTCACCGGTTTTTGAATCGCCTCTCGATGAATTGGTCACGAGTGCCATAGTTGAGGCATTGGGACTAAACAAGCAGATAATCAACAATCATTCACCCAATAGGTTGAACCCTGATTTGTCCCGGCTTTCACAACTGAGCCGGGAGATCAGTTGCAACGGATATTTTGTGTTTTGCATAACCCAAACCTCACCTGAATATGTTACTTATGGGCGGATGTTTGCCCCGGCCATAGGCATAGCGGAAGACCCGGTAACAGGCAATGCCAATGGCCCTCTGGGGGCTTACCTTATTCACCACCATTTGGTAAAACCTGATGGTGCTACATTTCAGTTTACTGCTACGCAGGGCAACGCCATGCAGCGGCCGGGAAGCATGAAAGTAATGGTAGATATTGTGAATGGTAAACCTGCTAAAGTCAGAATAAAAGGAACGGCAGTTATTGTATTTTCAACCACCCTCAAACTTGATTAACCTATGGATGCGACACTTAACAATGATTTAAAGACTCTGAACAACCTGCTGGAAGCGGCACTTGACGAAGGCCTGTTATATTTGAATGATATTGATAACCTGCCCACTTCAGTATCAGTTAAAGATACTGAGGGGATCGGTTTGCTCATGGAAGGCCAGGGAGGAGCCTCTGCCCTTGCAGAATTTAAAAAGCGGTACAGCAACCTGATGGTGTCGTCTACAGGACCCCGCTATTTCGGGTTTGTAACCGGAGGAGCGACCCCGGCGGCACTAATGGGTGATATACTAGCCACCATTTATGATCAAAATACGCAGACCACGAAAGGTCATGGTGATGTTTCTGCCATAGTTGAGTTTGAAGCCATACACATGCTCCTCGACTTTTTCGGTTTACCCAAAGAGGCATACCTAGGAGGATTTGTAACCGGCGCTACCATGTCTAATTTTACCTGTTTGG
The DNA here is from genome assembly GCF_021389975.1 of Fulvivirga ulvae. Lineage (NCBI taxonomy): Bacteria > Pseudomonadati > Bacteroidota > Cytophagia > Cytophagales > Fulvivirgaceae > Fulvivirga > Fulvivirga ulvae. The sequence goes on along the minus strand of NZ_CP089981.1, from coordinate 1,310,940 downwards.
GCGTAGCACGGCAATGGCTGGGAAAAGAGAAAGGAATAGATGTGGCCAAAAACGGAGTGAGTGGTAATTTTAAAATACTTTCTGCAGTACCCCATTCGTCTTCCATAAAAGCTTTGTCCATGCTGGGGCTGGGCAGTAGCAATATAATAAAAATCGATACGGTTGACCCTTTGCGGGAAGCCATAGATATTAATAAACTGGAAAAGGAAATAATGACTCTTGAAGGGACGCCCTTCATCCTGATCTCGAGCGGCGGCACTGTTAACACGGTTGATTTTGATGATATGCAGGCTATTGCCAACCTCAAAAAGAAATATAATTTCTGGTGGCATGTAGATGCCGCATTTGGTGGTTTTGCAGCGCTTTCGCCCGACTATGCTCATTTGCTTAAAGGTTGGGAAGATGCGGACAGCATTACCATCGATGCTCACAAATGGCTGAATGTGCCTTATGAAAATGCTTTTTTCTTCGTTAGGGAAGAGCACAAGATGCTACAGGTAGAAACTTTCCAAAACTCCAATGCTCCCTATCTGGGTGATCCTATGGAAAATTTCAATTACCTCAATTTCCTGCCCGAAAACTCCAGAAGGTTCAGGGCATTGCCTGCATGGTTTACCTTAAAGGCCTATGGAAAGCTGGGATACCGGGAGATAGTGGAAAGGAATATCAGGCTGGCCCGGCAGTTAGGCGATTTTATTGTCAGTAGCGAATTCTTTGAGCTTTTGGCACCAGTGAGGCTAAATACGGTATGTTTTACTCTCAAAGATGGCCTTGATCCGCACCGCACCCAGGCTTTTCTCGATGCACTAAATGACAGTGGTAAAGTGTTTATGACGCCAACAGTTTACAATGGAAGAAAAGGAGTAAGGGCAGCACTGGTCAACTGGAGAACCTCTGAAGCGGATATTAGAATTGTGAAGGATGAGATGTTGATCGGGGTGAATAAGATTGCTACGGTGTGGTTTTGAACGGAATTGTGTTTAAGATTCTGGCCTTGTCAGATTAACCACTTATCAAATTTTTGCTAAAAATTATACTGTGGAGTCAGATACACAAAATATAGTAAGATCCCCCGGATTTCCGGGGGATCTAGCTTTATCAATTAATTCTTGTTTTCCTTTTCTTCTTCTTTTTCACCCTGAAGGTCGATGTCAACATCTTCGGTTTCAATACCTACTTTTTCGTTATCGGCATCTACTTCAAGTTCTACCTTTTTCTCGTCAGAAGCCTCTTCCTGTACTTCTATTTCCTCATTTTCAACATTTGCCTGGTCTCTTTCAGCATTGTTGTTACAACTTATTAAAGCCATAAAGCCCATGGCAACTATAAATAACTTTGCTTTTTTAATCATGATCTTAATCAAATTTTGATTGTTTGGTTTAACGGTATAAGTACAAGGTGTTTGCCAAACATGGTATGGGAGTTTAACCATTTGTCCATTCTTTCCCACCGGTGCAGCAATATTGTCCTACCATCGGTTAAAATTTGCATAGTCTCATCTCACAATTTAGCACTATATTTAGCCCGCAGCTTAAAGCAGGTGGCCTGAACTTTGGTTTGGCCGCCGCAGAAGGAAAAAAGATAAGAACACTATGACATACATAATTGTAACTATTGCCTACCTCGTTTTTTTAACAGGGATCATTATTTATAAAAGCCGCTCTGTTAAAACCCAGGACGACTTTGTAGTTGCAGGCAGAGGAGTGCCTGTATATTTGCTGGTAGGCACCCTGGTATGTACATGGATAGGGTCAGGTAGTCTTTTTGGTACGGCAGGCCTCACTTTCCGGTCTGGGTTTTCGGAGCTATGGTTCTCCATGGGGGCCTGGATTGGTATTATCATCATCTACTTCATTGCGGCGCGGATCCGTGCCATTTCAAAATATACACTTACAGACTTGCTGGAGACTCGCTATAACAAGGCTGCACGGCTATTGGGCACTATTACCATCATTGTAGCTTATCTTGTTATTGCGGGTTACCAGTTTAAAGGCGGCGGCCGGTTCATCAATATCCTTACCGAAGGAGCCATTGGTCCGGAGACCGGAACTATGATCACCTGTGTGCTCATCATTTCGTTTACAGCACTTGCCGGTATGGTTTCCATTGTGAGTATTGACATCTTCAATGGCGTTATTATGGTACTGGCAGTAATTGTAGCAGTGCCTCTGGCTATCAGCTCTCACGGAGGCTGGGGCGAGGTGGTCAATACCATAGAGCAGACCCGCCCGGAATACCTATCGTTGACCGAAGGGCATGATTTTACCTGGGCCCTCGGTGTTATATTACCTACATTGATGCTCCTGCTTAGCGAAAGTAGCATTTACCAGAAATTCTCATCAGCTAAAGATGCTAAATCAGCCAAAAAAGCCGTGATAGGAATGTTGTCCGGCGTTGTGATCATTGAGCTGCTGATGTGTACATTGGCAGTGGTAGGGTTTGCCATTTATGCTCACGATCCAAGGTTCTTTTTGAGCGACGGCTCCGTTAACAGGGCGATGTCGGAAGAGATTATACTTAGGATAGGTTATGAACAACTACCGGCCTATGCAGGCTCATTGATATTTGCCGCAGGTGTTGCCATAATCTTATCTACAGGTAATACCTTTTTAATGGTGAGCTCAACAAATGTCACCAGGGATCTTTTACAACCTATCTTTGGCAAGGCAGTGGAAGAAAAGTTTTTGTTAGTGCAGCGAATCGCTATTGTGGTACTGGGTATCTTGGCTTTTGTACTGGTATCTCAGTTTGAGACCATCTTGGAGATGGCCTTTATTTCATATACTATGATTGGTGCCTCCATAGCACCCGTGCTGATGGCATCTTTCTTCTGGAAGAGGGTTACTCCTGCGGGTGGTGTAGCTTCTATTTTAGGTGGTATGATTATACCGGTAATCAATAAGGCTTTGGAATCCCTGGATATGAGCTTCTGGATTTTTCCTATGGATACCGATTATATAGCTATCCCTGCATTGGCCACGTCACTGATCCTGTTAGTTGGGGTAAGTCTGTTGACTAAACCATCGCCTGAGAGTAAATGGAAGCCATTCTTCTCCTGAAATCAGGGAATATCACTTAGTACTTTTTAATATTTAAGCATTTCGGACGCATTCCTACATTTGTACCTTTTAGGAGACATTTACTCATTAGGGTGCAAATAGTAACGCTTGCATGGAGTAATGATTTATGTGTTTATAACATAAGTCTTCTTTTTATAATCCCCATATTAACCCTTATGCTTTGTGATCAGGGAGAGTCTTGTGTTTGCGGTCAATAACTTGTATCTTCTTTATGGCCTTCTTCGGCCAAGGGCTTGAATCCATGTAATGTAATTGCCTTTATAGCAAAAAACAAATACTAAAATGAAGGTTTTCTACATTGTTATGCATGTACAACCCGTGTTCCTTTTATTTCTTAAATTGAGTTGAACAAACTGACTACTGCTTATAGTTATATGAGTAAAAATATGATGAATTATGAAGCGTTATTTACTCATTCACCATCTCCCATGGTGGTGGCCTCAACAGAGGGGGTTATTCTTAACGCTAATATTGCATTTTGCGAACTGTTGGGCTGTTCGGTGAATCAACTCATTTCTACTCGCATTAGTGAGTATGTATACGGAGAAGACATTGAGGAGTATTTTGACCTGAACAAAACCAACACGGATGTAAAAAAGAAAGAGCAAGTAACACTACATATCAAAAATAAAGCCGCTGGCACTATATCAGTAACCTGTAAGTCAAAAATGATCAGTGATGAACAGGGCTTACCACTGCACCAGATCATCACTATGAATGTGTGCGACAATGAAAACATCTATTTAAATGCCTTAATGAGCAGTTTTCCCGGGCTAATTTATTTCAAGGACAAGGATAGTCGGTTTTTAAAGGTAAATAAAGCCTATATTAAGAAGTTTAGTGTAGCCACCCCGGAGGATATTATTGGTAAATCTGATTTTGATTTTTTTGATGAAAAGCACGCCCGTAATGCCTACAATGCTGAACAGAAAATTATAAAAACAGGACAACCTTTGCTAAATGTTGAAGAAAAAGAGGTATGGCCTGATGGACATAATACGTGGGTGGCAACAACTAAAATGCCTTTGCAAGAGATAAATGGCCAAACCATTGGTACTTATGGTATTTCCATCGGTATTACTGAAAAGAAGGAGAGCGAGATGAAGTTAAGAGAGAAAACCAGTATACTGAATGCTGTTACTTTACGTATGCCGGTGGTTATTTATAAGTTTCATGTAAATGAGGGATTACAAATTATAATGGGTAATCCCCGGGTAAAAGATGCCTTTATGTCCAGCAAGATAGTAAAACTGAGCATGGAAGAGGGCCTGGCCAGTCTTGTAGATAAAATTTCAGATGATGATGAGAGGCACAACCACCTTCACTTTAACAGTACTAAAGATGATCAGCATTTTGAAAACTTCGTGTTCACAAGCAGGTCGGTTGATGGTGAATTCATTGGACTGGCTCTTGACATAACCGACCGTAAACAAGCCAGACAAAAAATAAAGAAAAACGCTAAGGAACTTGAAAAAATCAATAGAGAGCTAAACCAGTTTGCCTATATTATATCCCATGATCTTAAGGCGCCATTAAGGGCTATCACGAATCTGTCTGAATGGATTGAAGAGGATCTTGGTGAAATCGAAAACGACGAAATAAAAGAAAATCTGCGACTTTTACGCAGCAGGGTGAACCGAATGGAAAACCTGATCAATGGCATTCTCACCTATTCAAGGATAAGCCGTACAAAGATAGATTATGCTGAGGTTGATACAAATGAAGTCGTGGCAGAAGTAATCGACTCACTTCTGGTGCCTGAAAGGTTTAGTATCACTATCTCGGGGCCACTTCCGGTAATAAGGTTTCCTAGGGTTAATCTTGAGCAGATATTCTCAAATTTGATTTCCAATGCGATAAAATATCATGATAAATCATTGGGCAATATTGAGGTTGGTTATAAAGAAAAGAATTCTTTTCATGAATTCTGGGTTAAAGATGATGGGCCAGGTATTGCAGCTGAGTATCACGAAAAGATATTTGTCATATTTCAAACCCTGCAGGCCAGGGATACTATGGAAAGTACCGGCATAGGACTTACAATTGTTAAAAAGATCGTTGAGGATCGCGGAGGAAACATTATTTTGAAGTCAGAACCCGGAAAAGGAACAAAGTTTGTTTTTAGTATACCCAAACTAATTGATGATAATGGAAATTAATATACCAGTGCAAAGTCAGTTATTACATATCTTACTTGTGGAAGACGATGAGGTAGATGTTAGAAACGTGCAGCGTGCATTTAAGAAAAACCATATTTCAAACCCGTTGCATATAGCAAGAAATGGACTGGAAGCACTGAATAAGTTAAGGGGAAGCGATGATATTGAAAAGCTTGACCCTTTGCCAAAAGTAATACTGCTGGATTTGAATATGCCTAAAATGGGAGGGTTGGAGTTTTTGCAAACCATTAGAAAGGATCCGGACTTAAAAACTATTAGTGTTTTTGTAATGACTACTTCCGATGAAGAGAGTGATAAGTTTGCTGCATATAATCTGAATGTAGCCGGATACATTTTGAAGCCACTCTCATTTGAGCGGTTTGTTAAGGCGGTTTCAATTTTAAATCATTATTGGACATTGTGTGAACAGCTTTAAATAATGGACTACGTAACTCAGGTATTGGTCATTGATGATGATGATGTGGACAGAGCTTCACTGAATAGGACGATGAAAAAAGCGGACCTTAGTTTCGCTTTAACAGAATGCTCGGACGGAGATGAAGCCATGAGGCTTTTAAAAGAGACTAAGTATGATTGTGTCTTTTTGGATTATCTCTTACCGGGTATAGATGGTCTTACCTTATTGCGCAAAATAAGGTCCAGTGGTATTAAAGTGCCCGTAATTATCATAACCTCTCAGGGAGATGAAAAAGTGGCTGTTGAGATGATGAAGGCGGGGGCATCTGACTATGTGGTAAAGGATCAGATAACTCCGGTAAGTGTAAAGCGACTGATCCAGACTGCAACTTTCGTAAGAGAAATAGAAAGAGAGCGAGAGGTGGCCGAGCAGGCCAGAAAGGTCAGTGAACTCAGGCTTTCGGAGGCACAGAGGATAGCTAAGATAGGGAATTGGGAGTATGACTTTAAGACCGATGTAGTTTATTGGTCTGAAGAGATGTTCAGGATATTCGAAGTTGACGAAGAATTTTTTGAACCGAAGCTTATCCACCTAACCTCCATGTTCCATGAGGATGACAGGGCTGATATACAGGCCGAAATCCAAAAATGCATGGAAGGAGGCCATATCTTTAACCTTGACTTAAGGGCCATTATGCCCGATAATTCTATCAAGCATGTAAATGTTCATGCCTATATACAATACGAGGTAGATGGTAATTACGATAAATTTGTCGGTACTACCCAGGATATTAACAAGCGTAAGCAGGTAGAGCAGGAGCTAATAGAGGCCAAAAAGCTGGCAGAGGAATCTGGCAGGGTGAAGGAGCAATTCCTGGCCAACATGAGCCATGAAATACGGACGCCTATGAACGCTATTATAGGTTTTGCCAACCTGCTATTGAAGGACAAGGAAAATTTCAGCATCCATCATCAAAAATACATTAAAGCGATACACCATGCCGGAGAAAACTTACTGGTGATCATTAATGATATCCTTGATGTTTCAAAAATCGAATCCGGTAAGTTTGAGTTGGAGAGTACGGATTTTAACCTTTCTGAAGTTGTGGATGGTGTGCTCAATCTCTTCAAACATAAGGCAGCCGAAAATGACATTGCCCTAAACCTCACTATTGAAGAAAATGTGCCTCTCTACTTACTGGGAGATCCTGTCAGGCTCAATCAAATATTGGTAAACTTGGTTAATAATGCTATGAAATTTACCAATGAAGGATACATTCATGTGAGAGTGAAGGAGCTCAGTACCACTGACAATACGGCTATGATCAGGTTCAGTGTGGAAGATACAGGCATAGGTATAGAAGAAAGCAAGCTGGAAACCATCTTTGATAGTTTTACCCAAGCCAGTAGTGACACCACGCGTAAATACGGAGGTACAGGTCTTGGCCTGACAATTGTTAAAAATATTGTAGAACTGCAGGGAGGAAGTATCGGTGTCGAAAGTGAGGTGGGCAAAGGTACTACCTTCTTCATGGATCTTCCGTTTGAATTGAGCGATGCGGAAATAATTGAAGGCGGTTCGGAAGAAATTATGAAAAATATAGATGAAATGGACCACCTGAAAGACATTAAGGTACTCATGGCCGAGGACAATGAAATCAATCAGGAACTTGCCCGGTTTATTTTCCAAGACCTCGGTTGGGATCTGGATATTGCCGAAAATGGTATTATAGCGCTGGAAATGCTGCTGAAAAAAAACTACGATATTGTATTGATGGATATCCAAATGCCAGAGATGGATGGTTATCAGGCAACCCTGAAAATACGTTCAGAGTTTGAACCTCCGCTATCCGAAATACCAGTAATGGCTATTACAGCACATGCCTTAAAATCGGAAGTGCAAAAATGTCTGGATGCCGGAATGGATGGCTATATTTCAAAACCCTTTCAGGTTGATGAGCTTGTAAGGAAAATTGAAGCTTTGCTTAAAGACAGGCAGAAATCCACGGAAGATCAGAGTAGGCAAAAAACTCAGACCCCAATTGATGAGGAGCCCGAAGAAGGACCGGTAATCAATCTAAGCAGTCTGTATGCTCTCTCTGGTAAGAACTCTACCATGGTCAATAATATCATAAATATCTTTGTAAAGGAGACCCCTAAAGTTATTGAGCAAATAAGGTCCTTTTACAAGGAAAAGGACTGGAAAAGCCTGCAAAGTGCCTGTCACAAGATGAAATCGTCATGCTCTGTAATAGGTGCAGTAGAAATGCATAAGAATATGGAAATGATCGAAATAGATTGTTTGAATAACAATATCGATCCTGCAAAAATTGAAAAACTTATCGGCAGAACAGAGGTGTTGCATGAAAAAGCCATCATAGAGTTGCAGGGTACGCTTGCTACCAATTAATTAGAATGAACTTCTGAAAGCGGCCTGCTTCCAAGGGCAATGTTGCAGTTTTATGCGTACTACCCTTTCTTATGTTTCCCCTTTTTTAATATTGTTTTGTAGGACTTTGCTTCCTGCGTGCGCTTTACCTCCAGACTTACAGACTGTTCCGGATGCTCATTGATAGTGGCAGCCACCAGGTTGGAGGAGACTGTCATAGGCCGGACCTTTTTCATGATTTCTATATTTGGTATCCATTCATGTGACGTTCGTTTTAGCAAAAGTCACATTTTCAGTCAAATAGTATATCCCGCCAAAGACCCTTTGCAGACAGCTAAAATCCTTATTTTAATTAGTGACTTTTAAACGAAGCCTCGTCTGACCAGTATATCATAAATAGGATAAATTATGTCAGATAATAAAGAATTGAAAATCAGCGCTTATCATTTAACCGGTAATATTGATATCCGGGGCTGTAGAGATAAAGTCAGCGAGAAGATAGTTGCGGAAACCAAAACCGACCTGTTTATTGAAACAGGTAAAGAGCAATACATTTTCATATTTAACTATGGCGTTATCACTTTTTATAATATGAGTGAAAAGGAAATGGGCATTGCTTTTAGCCGCTATTTCCCCGGAGTTTCCAAGGCCCTGCTTCCGGCAGATGATTTTGTGCTCAAGATAGGTGATCTGAATGAATTGAAAGTAGAATTCAATAGCCTTAGCCTTCAACTGATCAATCAGGAGACTATTAAAATTGCCATGCTTAATGTGGCGCAAAGCGTAGCCCTCATGTATTTTGACACAGTATCTCAGGACCTTTTGATGAGGGTGCGCGGCTTTACCACTCAAATGGAGGAAGAGGGAAAGTTAAAAATAAGCCGAAAGAACATTATGAAGTTTATCGGAAAGGCTTTAAACACAAAGAACAAGATTGCCGAAAACCTCTATATCTTTGATGCTCCTCCCGTCACCTGGAACAACGAATACCTCGAAAAAGTCAACAGTACGCTTTCAAAACACTTTGACCTTGGTCTCAGATACCGCTCTATCGAAAATACCTTCGGCATAGTAGAGGATAACCTCGATGCCTTTATGGAATTGTACCATCAGAACGAAAGCAGCAAACTGGAGTGGATCATTATCATACTGATTCTGGTAGAAGTACTGGATACTTTTATAACAAAGATAATCTAGGACTTTTGTTTGGAGCGGTATGTCTGATAGAGTTTGTTTACCTTGCTTTTTGCCCTTTTTAACCTCATTTTAACAGCGCTCTCAGAGAGGCCAAGGGTAAGCTGGATGTCTTTGATCGGGTGTTTTTCCTTGTACTTGAGCAGTAATATCATTTTTTCCTCCGGGGAAATCTCATCCAGAAGGTTGTCCAGTATTTTAATGGATAGCTCCTCAGGCACTTCATCAACGCCCTCGATCATTTCGGCTACTTCTTCAGCCATCTTTTCCGTTATTACCTGTCTTACATTCTTTTTGTTTTTTCTCAAATGGTCAATGCAAGTATTGTGAATAATGGAAAAAAGCCAGGTCGAAAAACGTGCTTCACCCTTAAAAGACTTGATGTTGATAAAAAGTTTGATCAAAATTTCCTGGCAGAGATCTTCGGCCACATCCTCACTTTTGACATAACTCATGCATTTCCGGAGAATATACTTTTCATGCCTTTGAACAAGCAAAGAAAAATACCCCGGATTATAGACATCCTGAAGAAGAAGGATCAACTGTTCGTCGGAAATATTTTTATCAATCATTAAAACAGGGTGACTTTTTATTAAAACACCGTCAAAAATGTGAATTAGAAAATTAGGCAAAGATGCTGTTAAAAACCAAAGAAAAGGTTCTGGATTTGAACATAAAAGCTCAGCCAGATGATGTGACCTGCGGGCCCACCTGCCTGCATGGTGTTTATCAATATTATAATGATAATGTACCTCTCAGGCAGGTAATAGATGAAGTAAAGCAGTTGGCTTCGGGGGGAACCATTGCAGTACTGCTTGCTAACCATGCCCTGAAGAGGGGCTATAATGCCACAATTTACACCTATAACATAAGTACGTTTGACCCGTCCTGGTTTAAACAAAAAGTTGATCTTACAGTTAAATTAAAAGAACAGTTGAAGGCCAAGCCGGATGATGAGAAGCTACAGGTAGCTACTGCCGGTTATCTACAGTTTTTATCAAATGGAGGCAAGTTGAAATTTGAAGAGCTGACCCCAAGCCTGATAAAATACTTCCTAACCAAGAAGATGCCGATTCTCACTGGATTAAGTTCTACTTATTTGTACGAAAGCCCCCGCGAGACCGAAGAGTTTATAACCGGTACGGGAGAATACGTGATCAGGTATGATGATATCAACGGCGTGCCTACCGGGCATTTTGTAATCATCAATGGGTTTAACCAGGAGAAGAGGCTGGCACTAATTGCCGATCCGTTAGATCCTAACCCTATTAGTGAAAAGCAATACTATAAAGTAAGCTTTCAAAAACTTATTAACTCTATTATGCTTGGCGTAATGACTTACGATGCCAATTTGCTAATCATATATCCTAAAAAATAATGCCGAAATTAATTATTACAGAAACCCCGGAAAAATGGAACCTAAAGTCTGAAGGCGCTGAAGTGATCTCGCCTTCAGAGTATTTTAGCAAGCCTGAGTATCAGGAATCAAAAGCTTATAAGATCATCAACTTATGCAGGTCGCATCAGTATCAGAGCCTAGGGTATTATGTATCGCTGCTTGCCGAGGCCAGGGGGCATAAGGTTATACCCGAAATCGCCACCCTTCAGGACTTCCGTTTCCCGTCATTAATCAGGGATGATGCTGAGGAGTTTAATGACCTGATTCAAAGTAGCCTGAAAACACAGACAGAAAATAAGGTTGTTATCCATATTATGTTTGGTCAGGTCGATAACCTGCAATTTTCCAAAATTGGTGTTTTACTGTTCAATCTCTTTCAGATACCAATTATCCAGGCAGTATTTGTAAAAAAGGATAAATGGCAATTGCAGGCTTTGAAGCCCCTTCACTTGAAAGATCTTGATGAAAGCAACAGCAAGAAGCTTCAGGAAGCGTTGTTTTTCTATATTACAGGTAAAAAGGTGGTTAGGAAAAAATATAGCCGGAAGAAATATGATCTGGCCATACTCATGAGCCCTGAAGATGCTACGCCGCCATCAAGCCCTAAAGCTATTCAGAAGTTTATTGCAGCAGCAGATAAGTTAGGGTTTAATACAGAGGTGATCACTAAAAACGACTTTGGTAAACTCGTTCAGTTTGATGCCCTGTTTATCAGAGAAACCACTAATGTAAATCACTATACCTATAGGTTTGCCAAAAAAGCAGAGTCCGAAGGCCTTGTAGTGATCGATGATTCTAACTCAATACTAAAATGCACCAACAAAGTATATCTGCACGAATTGCTGGTTGCTAATAAAATAGCTGTCCCCAAGTCATTCATCCTTAGAAAAGACAGTCAGAAAATTCCGGATAATTTCAATTACCCCATGGTCATCAAGCAACCTGACGGCTCGTTTTCCAAAGGAGTAAAGAAGGTATCGGACGAAAAGCAGCTGGCAGAAACATTGAAGGATCTTTTTCAGAAATCTGAGCTACTAATCGTTCAGGAGTTCATACCTACCTCATATGACTGGCGGGTTGGGGTGATCAATAAACAGCCATTGTATGTGTGTAAGTATTTTATGGCTCAAAATCACTGGCAGATTGTGGACTGGAAGAAGAATGGAGAGCACCGTGAGGGAAAAAGTGAAACTGTAGCTGTCGCTGATGCCCCCAAAGCACTTATAGATACGGCTCTAAAATCAACGGCGCTGATAGGGAATGGCCTGTATGGGGTAGATATCAAAGAAATCAATGGCAAGTTTTATGTAATTGAGATCAACGATAATCCCAACATAGACGCCGGTGTGGAAGACAGGATAATTAAAAACGGCCTGTACACAAAAATTATGGAAACCTTTCTCGAGAGGATACAAAAACGATGAGTAATTCTAGATTACACCTGTTCCAGGGCTATGGTATAGAGCTGGAATACATGATAGTTAACAAGGAATCACTGGCCATAAAGCCAATTACGGATGAGCTCTTCAAAAAGATCAGCAATGAATATGTAAGTGAGATAAATAGAGGTAAAGTAAGCTGGTGCAATGAGTTGGTACTACATGTCGTAGAGCTAAAGTGCTCAAAGCCTGAGCCTGACCTTGTGGAAATGGGCGAAGAATTTCATAAAAATATCAAAAATGTGAATAAAGAGCTCGCATCTTTCAATTCACAATTGATGCCAACGGCGGCCCACCCCTTGATGGACCCTAACAGGGAAACGTTTTTATGGCCTCATGAGAGTAACGAGATCTATGACGCCTACAACAAGATATTCAACTGTTGTGGTCATGGATGGTCCAATCTTCAAAGTACTCACTTAAACCTGCCATTTTATGACGATGAAGAGTTTGCCAGACTACATGCAGCCATCAGGCTGGTGTTGCCTCTGTTACCGGCGATAGCTGCCAGTTCACCGGTTTTGGGTGGTAAAAACACGGGATTTTTAGATAAACGACTGGATTACTACCAAAAAAACCAGCGCGTAATACCATCGCTGACCGGAAAAGTAATTCCTGAAAGAGCATTTTCAAAAAGGCAATACCATAAACTGATCTATGATCGTATTGCCCATGATATTGCACCTCACGATCCTAATAAGATATTACAGCCGGTATGGCTGAATTCCCGTGGTGCCATAGCCAGATTTGACAGAGGATCTATCGAAATTCGTATTCTGGACATTCAGGAATGCCCCAAAGCGGATCTTGCCATACTGGCTCTGGTCATTACGCTTTTGAAAATGCTCGTCAATGAGAAGTTTACTTCCTTTCATGATCAGCAGAAGTGGGAAATAGAGCCCCTTTATGCCATATTTCAGGAAACGATCAAATATGGGGAGAATGCCGTGATTGATAATGCTGCTTACTTTGAAATGTTTGGTGTTTCCGGACATGAGCACATGACTGCCGGAGCACTTTGGAGTGAGATACTCAAAAAGGCGGAAAAGCAGCACCCTAAAGAAATAAAGCCATGGCTTGCAGAGCTAAATATTATCCTGACCCAGGGAACACTGGCAAGCAGAATATTGAAATCATTGGCAGGTGTTTATTCAGTTGAAAATATTAACCTGGTTTACCGAGAGTTGTCGGATTGTTTAATGTATAACGAAATGTTTGAATTATGCGTGGAAGAAAAATTTTGATTTCATGTGAGCATGCGGGTAACTATATACCAAAAGATTATAAATTCATGTTTGCCAATGCTGAAGAGGCTTTGGAGTCTCATCGTGGTTGGGACCCGGGAAGTCTTGGTATTGCAAAATATTTGGCCCGACACCTTGAAGCACCAATGTTTTATCAGAAAGTGTCACGACTACTGATTGAAACCAACAGATCGCTGGATAATAAAGAACTGTTCAGCGAATACACTCATAATATTGACAGGAGTATTAAAAACGCGCTTCTGGCTAAATATTATCATCCATACCGTGATGAGATTGAAAACAGGATCAAGGATTTTATAGCTGCGGGAGAAACTGTATTACACCTTTCCATTCACACCTTCACTCCTCAGCTCAATGGTATAGTGAGGGCTGTGGATGTAGGGCTTTTGTATGATGAGTCCCGTATTGAAGAAAGAGAATTTTGCAATCAATGGAAAGGACGGCTTGATAATATGTTACCAGATCGGCTAATTATGCTCAACTGTCCTTACAATGGAGCTGATGATGGATTTACTACCTATTTGAGAACCAAATTTCCAGGTAGTGCTTATTTAGGAATAGAACTTGAAGTTAATCAGCGCTATCCTGATACCCCCGCAATGAGCAAAATAAACGAAGCTTTCAGTCAATCTCTATTGTCCACGTTTCTCCCCGCTTAAGGTGGGGAGAAATTTACCCACCCCAAAAAAGCCGCTTAACAGGCTAACCTATTAAGCGTTAATATTTTATTGGCCCTCTTGACGGCCAAAGATGATATGCTGGTTTCGTCGACAGAACCTGCGCCTCATATATTCTTATAGTACAATAACTTTTCCTACCCTATACATTTGCAGCATCAGTTAATTGAGGTTGTTGAGTGTAGCATTTGATCCACACCTTTAACTGTCTAAAATCAATTTTTTAAGTTTAACTCACAGATTAATGAAGTTAACAATCACAACACTTTTAATCCTGGCTGGTTTTGTAAGTTTTGCACAGAACTCAGCTCTTAAACACAACAAAGTCAAAACAGTGGCGCTGAACAAGGTCCAGGGGTATTTGGAACATTTACCTCCTGGTTACAGTAGTAATCCTACCAAAAAGTATCCCCTACTTATTTTTTTACATGGCGCAGGAGAAAGAGGAAGTTCACCAGCCGATATGTACAAGGTGGCCAAAAATGGTCCTCCTAAAGAAATTGAAAATCAGGGAAGCCTTTGCTTTAATGTCAACGGTAAGCAGGAGTGTTTTATCGTATTATCACCGCAGCTAACAGGAAGCGGTAACTGGACAGGTTATGCTCAACAGGAATTTTGGAACTATATTCTTAATGGGCCAAATAACTATCGTTATGACCCCAACAGAATTTACCTTACTGGACTTTCACTGGGTGGCAACGGAGTTTGGGAAAGAGCTTATGATGTTGAAAACTCAAACAACAACCTCGCTGCTGTTGCACCGCTTTGTGCATGGGGCAATACCAACAAAGGTTGTATTGTAGCAGAAAGAAATATTCCTGTTTGGGCTTTTCATGGTACTTCGGATGATGTAATTGGTTTTAACTCAGGTATTGCCATGTATAACTCAGTCGATAACTGTGAGAGTAACGGACAGACCAACCAATTTACTGCTATTCAGGGTGGTGAACACTGGATTTGGAATGATGTATACAAAACAGACCATTCTCAATATAGTCCAAATGTTTACGAATGGCTATTGTCACACACGCTTGACGGCAGCGGCAGCGGTGGTGGAGGTGGTGGTTCTACTACCAACCAGCCCCCTGTAGTAAATGCAGGTCAGGATGTAACCGCTCCTGCCGGAACCACATCCATAGGCTTTGAAGCTACAGCTTCTGATCCCGATGGTGCTATAGCTGCTTTTGCCTGGACCCAGGTAAGCGGGCCAACAGCCAACTTGTGGAATGCCGACAGAGCTAGCGTAACTGTTGGAGGCCTTACAGCAGGTTCGTATAAGTTTAAGGTTACTGTTACAGATAATGACGGTGCCAAAGCTACTGACAATGTATTGCTTACCGTGCAGGCATCTTCAGGTGGTGGAGGTGGTGGTTCTACTACCAACCAATTGCCAACGGTTAATGCCGGTGCAGATGTTAATGCTGGCACATCAGAGACTGCTATTTACCTGGTAGCCCAGGCTTCTGACGCTGACGGTTCAATTGCTTCCTATAGTTGGAAAAAAGTAAGCGGACCATCTGCCAGCCTCTGGAACCCTGACAGAAGCAAGCTTACACTGGTACATTTTGTAGAAGGTACCTATGTGCTGGAAGTTACCGTTAAAGACAATGATGGAGGCCAGGCGAGCGATCAGGTTACGGTAGTGGTTGGAAATGGCTCTGGGTCTGGCTCAGGAGACGATACTAATACCGTTGCAACAATTGAGAAGAAGGTTTCATCCGATGGCATGCCATATATGGAGTATTTGCCATCTTCCTATAGTGAGTCTGGAAAGTACCCTGTAATCATTTATTTGCATTCAGATAAAGCTGAGGGAACGAACCTTGATCTTTTAAAAGCAGAAGGCCCGATGTATTTTGCCAATCAGGGTAAAGAAATTTGTGCCAATGGTCAGTGCTTCATTGTACTGAGCCCTCAGATCGAAAAAGGTTCTGGCTTCTGGAAGGGTAAAGTAGACAGGTTCTACAATTATGCAGTGGCTAATTACCCTGTAGATCAAAATCGCATCTACCTGGTAGGCTTTGATGGTGGAGCGGTTGATGGCCTTTACAGATTGATGGACGGCACCAACAGCCCTAACAGATGGGCAGCTGCAGCAGCAATCAGCTACTCCATGCCTCTTTCGGTAGGCTGTAACATAGCTTCAAGTGGAGCTGCCCTTTATATGGCAAACTCTACGCTTGATGAAGTAAATAATTATAATGATGCCCTGAGCTTCTACAATAAAGTTGACAACTGCACTTCAAACACAACACATTTTGTGACGGAGTCAGGTAGCCAGGAGCAAAGCTGGAAAAGGTCTTTCGATCCCGGTATTACCAACCTGTATGCATGGTTGCTTAACCAGACCATCAGCTACCAGGCTTCAAGCGCACGTATGTCAGGTGAAGAAGCACCAGTTCTGGAATCGGAGGATATGTTTGAAGGCAACCTGACCAATGTTGAGAAAAACTTTAGAACTGATAAAAACCAACTGTCGTTGACTGCTGATAACCAGCCGGTGAAAATTGAAGTAAAGTCAATCAATGGTACCACTGTAAAAAATGTGAACAGCAATGGGGAAGTTGCCCTTGATGATGTGGAAAATGGTATCTATCTGTATTCAATTGTAGATGAATCGAACAACCCGCTTCAAAGAGGCCGGATAGTGAAGTTCTCCAGATAGGATTTTGTGTTTTAATTATCTGTATAAAAGGCTGCTGTAAAAGGCAGCCTTTTCTCATGTTTTAAGGTTTTGAAAAGTCCGGAATGCAAGGCCGAGGCTGATCAGTGTGAGCAAGGCCCCTAAAACAAAAGGTGCTCCCGGGAAATAAACCTCATAAGCATTGGGATCGGTAAAATAGGCAAATATACCAGTCATAAGAGGAGGTCCCACGATAGAAGTTACGCTAATCAGGCTGGTGAGGCCACCTTGTAACTCGCCTTGTTCGGAAGCAGGTACCTGGTTGGACATAATACCCTGCAACGATGGACCGGCAAGTCCACCCATGGCGTAGATCACCGTAAAGGCAAACATCATCCAGCCCTCATAAGCATAGGCGAACAGCATGAACCCAACAGCGTATACAAAAAGCCCGATGTAAACACCTTTTACCTGTCCTATCTTGGGTAAAATAATGCGAATCAGTAATCCCTGAACCAGAGCTACCATCAGGCCGACAAAAGCGAGGGAATATCCGACCCAGTCTTCGCCCCACTTGAATTTTTCCATAGTAAAGTATGCCCAGGTGCTTTGTGTGGCATGAGCTGCAATATATACCAGCACCAGCGACGAGACCAGGCCGAGGATAACAGGATATTTTTTAAACTGAAGCAATGAACCGACCGGGTTGGCACGACTCCATTCGAAAGGTCGCCGGTCTTCCTGCTTTAAGGATTCAGGCAGTACGAGATAGCCATAAAGCCAGTTAATAAGCGTCAGTGCCGCCGCTGCCATAAAAGGGACACGAGGCCCAAACTGACCCAGCACACCACCTAAGAGAGGCCCGACAATGAAGCCTAAGCCGAAGGCTGCACCGATAATGCCAAAGTTTTGCGAACGCTTTTCCGGTGGGCTTACATCAGCAATGTAGGCTGATGCCGTTGTAAAGCTGGCTCCGGTGATCCCGGAGATTAACCTCCCTACAAACAGCCAGCCGATAGTAGGTGCCAAAGCCATGAAAATATAATCTACACCAAAACCAAGAAGGGAAAAAAGCAATACCGGACGGCGGCCAAACTTGTCACTTAAACCTCCCAGCACCGGTGCGAAAACAAACTGCATAGAGGCATAGGCAAATACCAGCCAGCCACCGTAAACTGCCGCATCACTGATGTCTCCATTAATAAGCTCGGCAATAAGCGTTGGCATTACCGGAATAATAATGCCCAGGCCGATTACATCGATCAGCAGTGTGACAAAAATGAAACCAATGGCTGCTTTACTATTCTTCATGCTTCTGAAAAGTTTGGCCTAAGGTAGTTCAAAAAATGAAAAATATCATAGCGGAGAAGATAGGTGCATTGTACAGGTACTTATTATATTTGATCGGTAAGGCTTGAGTAAGCCTGAATCCTTATCTTAATAATGCTTTTACAAAAAAATAATACCCGATGATAGCAGACCTTCGAAGTGATACAGTGACCAAACCAACGCCCGGCATGCTGGAGGCAATGATGCATGCCAGAGTGGGTGACGATGTTTTTGGTGAAGACCCTACCGTAAATGAGTTGGAAGAAAAATGCGCACGGCTTTTTGGTATGGATACGGCCATTTTTTGTCCATCGGGCACCATGACAAACCAAATAGGGATCAATGTGCTTTCAAACCCTTACGAAGAAGTGATTTGCTACAAAGGCTCACATATCTATAAATATGAAGGTGGTGGTGTGGCAGGTAACAGTGGCCTGTCATTCAGGCTGCTTGAAGGTGACAGAGGCAGGATTAATCTGGACGATATTTTGGCCAACGTTAATGCTGATGATATTCATTTGCCCATATCTTCCATTGTATCGTTGGAGAATACCGTTAACAAAGGAGGAGGTAGCTATTATACCTTGTCCGAGATTGCAGAAATATCTGAGGCATGCATGTCACGAGGTATTAAAATGCACCTTGACGGTGCCCGTCTTTTTAATGCCTTGGCAGAGACCGGTGATAAGCCGTGTGATTATGGGAAATATTTTGATACCATTTCAATATGCCTGTCTAAAGGCCTGGGAGCGCCGGTCGGCTCTGTTTTGTTGGGTAAAGCTGAGCATATCCGCAAAGCGCGGCGCATGCGCAAAGTGTTCGGTGGAGGCATGCGACAAGCCGGATATTTGGCAGCAGCCGGTATTTATGCCCTCGATCACCATGTACAAAGGCTGACAGAAGATCATCAACGAGCACGTAAAATAGGAAAAGTGCTTGAAGATATGCCTTATGTAAACAACGTACTTCCGGTAGATACCAATATTTTGATCTTTGAACTGGCTCAAGGCATTACTACAGATGCATTTTTACAGCGGCTTGATCAAAAAGGTGTTAAAGCAGTAGCTTTTGGGCCGCGGGAAATAAGGTTTGTAACACACCTGGACTTTGATGATGACGCATTAGACTTCACTATAAATGTATTGAGTCAGCTCAGTTTCTGAATTGGTTCCGTAAATCGTAATTGATAAGGAGGAGGGCAGCTTAGTAAGCCCTCCTTTTGTGTATAAAGTAATATATGATGGCTGCCAGTATATTGGCAAAAACTGCAAGGATAGTCCAAAGAAGTTTAGAAGTTTCATCCAACCTTTTATTGACAACCCAGACATCATAAATAACCCAAATCGCACAAATAAGCCCAATTAAATAGATTAATCCACTCATGATTTTTATGTTCTGGTTTTAATTAATCACGTTAAATTATCAAAAACCAGCGAGCTATACAATCATTTCTGACTAACGAGGTATACGCCAAGCATGATTACCATAGAATACAGTACGGTAAAAACATCCAGTTGGTCGTCACGAAATGCTACAGCCACCAGCGTGGCAAACACCGGTTGCAAATAAATATAACTGCCAACCAGAGAAGAATTTACAAACTTCAACGACCATACATTAAGCAGATAAACCAAAAATGTAGCAGCAAGGATAACATAAGCGATGCAAAGCCAGATAGAGACCGGAATACTGGCCCAATCGACAGCGCTGAGCTCACTGATACCAAAAGGGAAGGCAATGATGCCACCAAATAAAAATACCCATTTTATAACCGTGATCGCTTTGTACTTGGCCATCAGAGGCTTTACAAGCACAAGGTAGACCGCGTAGGATGATCCGTTGAGGAGGATGAGCAGGTCACCCAGAAATGTACCTTCACTTAGCGAAACGCCATCCTTGGTAAGAAGGAGATAGGCTCCGAGGGCTCCGATTAATACACCTATAATTTTTTTAACCGTAATACCCTCTTTCCCCAGGGCATAAGCCACAATCATCACCATAATAGGAGAGGTGGTCATGATCACCGAGCCATTGATCGGGTTAGTGAGGCTGAGGCCTTTGAAAAACAGCAGTTGGTTGGCCGCTACCCCAAACAGGCCGCATAGAAAGAGCAGTCCAAAATCCTTTCGCGATTTAATCTTATCCGCTCCGGTAGCAGCGCTGAAAACCCAAAAGAGTAAAGTGCCCAGAATAATCCGAAAAACAATAAAGCCAAAGGGCTCTAAATACTCCGGCATTACGAACTTTGCAACCGTGTAGTTGGCACCATAGATCAGAGTAACAAAAAGGAGTACGCTGTGTATTTTTATCTTTCCGGGCATGTCCAAAACTATGATTTAAAGAATTGAAAATTGTTACCTTTAAAATAAAATACTGTGATGTTTGATTTGAATTTACCTTTGGCAGAACGCATGCGGCCTGCGTCCCTTGATGAGCTCATAGGCCAGGAACATTTGGTAGGAGAAGGAGGAATTTTAAGGAAGACCATTAAATCAGGCGTAGTCCCGTCTATGGTACTCTGGGGGCCTCCCGGAGTAGGTAAAACTACAATCGCCAACATCATTGCCAACCAGGTAAAGTCGCCATTCTATACCCTAAGTGCGGTGAGTGCAGGTGTTAAAGATGTAAGGGAAGTCATAGAAAAAGCAAAGAGACAGTCCAAAGCCATACTCTTCATCGATGAGATCCACCGCTTTAATAAATCACAGCAAGATGCTCTACTTGGTGCTGTGGAGAAAGGAACTATTACATTAATCGGTGCAACTACTGAAAACCCGTCATTTGAAGTAAACTCAGCTTTGCTCAGCCGTAGCCAGGTCTATACCCTGAGATCGTTAACCGAAGAAGATTTGCTCCGGCTGATCGACATGGTGCTGAAAAAGGATGAAAAGCTGAAAAAGAAGAAAGTTCACCTGAAAGAGTACAAGGCCATGCTCAACATCTCCGGGGGCGATGCCCGCAAACTGCTCAACCTCCTGGAGCTTGTTTTTGATTCACTGGCTGGTGATGAGATTGAGATCACCGATGAAAAAGTAATGGACATAGCACAGCAGCGCGTGGCCATTTATGATAAATCCGGAGAGCAGCATTACGATATTATTTCTGCTTTTATCAAATCTCTCAGAGGCAGCGATCCCAATGCCGCGGTCTATTACATGGCACGTATGATTGAGGGCGGTGAAGACGTCAAGTTTATTGCACGCCGCATGTTGATCATGGCCTCTGAGGACATCGGTAATGCCAATCCCACTGCACTGGTGATTGCCAACAATACCTTCCAGGCCGTAAATGTGATAGGTTACCCAGAAGCAGAGATCATACTTTCTCAATGCGCCACCTACCTGGCCTGCTCACCCAAAAGCAATGCCAGTTATATGGCCATTAAAAAAGCCAAAGCCATAGTACGGGAAACCGGTGACCTGCCCGTACCCATGTCTATAAGAAATGCCCCCACCAAGCTTATGAAAGACTCCGGCTATGGACAGGGCTACAAGTATGCACATGACTTCGCCAACAACTTTGTAAGCATGGAGTTTCTTCCTGAGCAGATCAAAAATTTCAAACTTTACGACCCCGGCAAAAATGCCCGCGAAGAAGAAATGAGAAAGCGCCTGAAAGCCCTCTGGAAGGAGAAATATGGGTATTAGTGTGGTGATCGGTATTTGGCAATCGCTGACCAGTAATTGGTCAAACAGTGTTTATTAAAGAATCGGGGTTTAAATATTTTTACGACACTACTATCCCCTTTACGGGATTATAGGGGTGTTTTTGAACCATAAATTAGTAAACCAAAGATTGAAGCAAGCACGGTCAGTCACCCAGAAACCCAGTACCAGAAACCAGAAGCTAGCCACAGAAACCAGCACCCAGTTAAATCTGATGCTTAGCATTCAATACCTCCAGGACCTGGTCTTTATAAAGTCTGCCAATGGGTAGTTCTTTGCCGGGCACTTCTATGGAAGTAGCAGAGTAGGTCTCCACCTTTTTAAGGGCGACTATAAATGAACGATGAATACGCAGGAAGCATTCTTCGGGTAGTTTTTCCTCCAGATAGCTTATTTTTTGATGGGTTATTACCTCTTTGTCACTCGTTTTTACCCTTACATAGTCTTTGAGGCTCTCAATGTATAAAATGTCCCTAAGCTGTACTTTGACCATTTTCTTGTCCGCTTTCAGGTATATATAAGCTTCTTCCGACTCTATATCAGTGGTTTGTGTTGTTTCAGGAGAAATTTCTGTATGGTACACGCGGCTCACGGCTTTCAGGAACCTTTCAAATGAAATGGGCTTTAATAGATAATCCACTACATTTAATTCATAACCTTCCAAGGCATAATCACGGTAGGCAGTAGTGATAATTACCTTCGGCGGGTTTTGAAGAGTTTTTACAAAATCAAGTCCCGTAAGCTTAGGCATTTGGATGTCCAGAAAGATCAGGTCTACAGGCTCCTTTTTTAAGATCTCAAATGCCTTCAGAGCGTTACTGCATTTGGCAACTATTTCAATATTTTCCAGCCGGTTGATATAAGATTCGATGACTTCAATGGCAAGAGGCTCATCGTCCACTATGATACATCTGATCTTCATTTTTTTATTTACGTTTTTTGTGCGTATTCGTTTAAATACAGTTTGAGTACTATCAGATACGAATCTTCAGCATCCAGAATTTTCAATTCATAGCCGCCACCATACAGCAATTCCAGCCTTCGGTTTACATTTTGGAGACCAATACCTTCCCTGTAGTTTTGCTCATCTATGGTCTGGTCAGCACTTTTACTATTATCCACCTTCAAAGTCAGCAGGTCGTCCTTTACGTTCAGGTCTATACTGATCCATGAGTGGTCTGTTTCACCGCTTACACCATGCTTGAAGCTATTCTCCACAAAAGGCAATACCAGCATGGGAGCAATGGTCTTCCCCGATACGTCACCCCTTACTGAGAATGAAACGTCCAGCCTGTCCCCATACCTGAGCTTTTCCAGTGCTACATAGTTCTTTACAAGTTCAATCTCTTTGGTTAGGGGTACTGTATCTGTATTACACTCATAAAGCATATAATTCAGCAGGTCAGACAGTTTCAAAACTACCTCCGGGGCACTATCAGATTTTTTTAGTGCGAGGGCATACAGGTTATTCAGAGTATTGAAGAGGAAGTGAGGGTGTATCTGCGCCCTTAAAAATTTTAACTCGGCCTGTAGTTTATCCCTTGCCAGGCTTTGAGAGTCCTGCTGGGTTCTGTACCAATGTTTAAAAAATTTAATAAGTGTAGCCAGCACCACTACTGGATAGATGTAAGTAGCAGATTTCAGTATTTTTAACGGATGCCACAAACCACCCCAGTCGTCATCAGGATAATAAATGGGGCGCTCTATATAATAGGCGGTTAGCCAGTGGGTAAGCCCTGCAATGAGCAGTATGACCACTGCCCAGAAGAAGAACAGGAAGTACTTTTCCTTCAACAGGTATTTGGGCAGGAGAATGTACAAGGCAATGTACGTGGCAAACAGTTTTTCAGGCAGGTAGAGCAGCTGCATCTTGAACTGGTGTAAATAATCATCATTAAAGCTGCCCCAGAGCACAGCAAAGAAACTGATGAACACCAGCCAAAAGATTATATGTTTCAGCACCCGTGGTGTCCGTTGATAATATACTGTGAATTTCTTCTGCACGTTATTCCATTTATATCATAAAATTAACCCAGATAACCGTCTTAAAATTGCCGTATTAAAGATAATTCGACATATAGCAGAAACCTAATGATGAACAAAGGCTTAATCCCCATGTTCATATCCTTATTAAGGGTAAATTTTGTAGAAATTATCTTAATTTGCGTAGTACCGTTTTAATCCAGTGATGCAGAAACCCGCGTTGATTTTTGAACATTCCCCATGGTTTTTAGTGCTGTGCGTACTCGCAGGAGCAGCGTATGCACTCTTATTATACACCAAGTCCGGCCCGTGGGGCGCCGGCCTTAACAAGCTCTTGTTTGTCTGCCGTATGCTTACGGTAACCATAATCGCAGCTCTGCTCATCTCTCCGGTATTGAAGCAGATCAAAAACCTCATAGAGCAGCCCGCTATGATCTTCGCCATCGATAACTCATTATCCCTGGCAGAAGTGACAGACAGCGTGCAGTTAGCCACCTTCAACGAACAACTCAGACAGGTAGCTTCTGAGATAGATGATCAATACCGTATCGAATTCCGGAACCTCGCGGGAGATGAAAGCGATGAATTTCCGCAGCAGGTTCAATACGATAAACAGAGTACTGACCTGAGCAACCTTCTCAATGATATTAAGCAGGATTATGAAGGGCGAAACCTTGGTGGTGTTGTACTGGTATCAGATGGTATTTACAACCAGGGAGTTTCACCCACTTTTGCCGATTACAACTTTGACATTTATACTTTAGGAGTAGGTGATACCATTCCGAAATCCGACCTGTCGATCATGTCCCTGCTTTACAACAAAATATCATATCAGGGCAATAAATTTCCGCTTATTGCCCAGGTCACACACCGTGGGTATGCCGGGCAACAGGCAAAAGTTTTGGTAATTAAAAATGGAAATGTAATAGCAGAGCAGCAGGTAAAGCTAAGTGGTGATAACCAGTTGGTTGATGTTAAATTTCTTATTGAGGCGGAGGAGAATGGGTATCAGCGATACCAGGTTACAGTTGAAAGAAAAGATGGAGAATTTACCTATACCAATAATCTTCAGCAAGCTTACATAGAGGTGATCGAAGGTAAAGAACAAATTGCCCTTTTAGCGCCGGCGCCCCACCCCGATATTAAGGCCCTAAAATCGGCTGTTGAGAGCAATGCCAACTACACTATAGATCAATACATACTAAGTATGAATGAAGACGTTCAGAAGCTGGTATCTTCAAATAAGAAATATGATCTGATTATTTATCATCAAATTCCAGATAGAAGTGGGGTGTATAAGCGCTTTACTGAAAAGTTTGAAAAGGAAAAAGCCTCAACCCTGGTGGTGTATGGCTCCCAGACCGATGTCAGGCAATTTAATTCATTTAACAAAATATTGTCACTGGATGCTATCCCCGGAGAGTATGATCAGGTAACGGCTGTTTTTAACCAGGGATTCAACAGCTTTAAACTATCTGATGAACTGCAACAGTCCATGGATGAATTTCCCCCTGTGGTAGTGCCGTTTGGCAGGGTTTCTATGTCTGCCGATGCAGATGTTTTGCTATATCAGCAGGTGGGAAGTATTGCCACTAACAAGCCGTTGATAGCGGTGATGCATCAAAACGATAGCAAAAGAGGAGTGATCATGGGTAGTGGCTTATGGCGGTGGAAGTTGACTGACTATGCCCAAAATGGTAATAACGAAGCTTTCAATGAGCTGATCACAAAATTGGTTCAGTACCTGTCTTCAAAAGAGGATAAGAGAAAATTCAAGGCATATCCGGTTAAAAATGAATTTCTTACCAATGAGAAAGTAATATTCGATACCGAAGTCTATAACGATCTGTATGAAAGGGTCTATGGCAACAAAATAGATCTTACCCTCACCAATGCAGAAGGCAAAAAGTTTAACTACAGCTACATAACCAATGAAAATAATACCCGCTACGAAATCAGCGGACTGTCTGAGGGAGTTTATAAATACTCAGCATCCACTCAGTTGGGTAATAAAAGGGAAACAGTAAATGGGGAATTTCTCATCAAGGAACTGCAAATCGAAAACATCAATCTGACTGCCGATTTTAACCTGCTCAGAAAACTCTCCGACAAAACCGGCGGTAAGTTTTACAAAGCAGACGAAATGACCGGATTGAAACAGGAATTGACAACCCTGAAAGCCCAGGGTACAATCCATACCAGTGAAAAGTACCTGCCATTTATTCATTTGAAATGGCTGTTTTTCCTGCTGCTTTTCCTTTTGGCAGGAGAGTGGTTTATCAGAAAGTATAGCGGAGGGTATTAATATTGTTCATTTTTTAACTCTGATAGGGTTTCAAACCCTGTCAGAGTTAAAAAATGAAAAGGCCATCTCTTTCGAAATGGCCTTTTCTTATTTCAGTTAAGGATTAACTTACTCCTCTTTCTCTTCCTTCTTAGATGCCTTAGGCTTTTTCATTTTAAGCTTTAGCTCGTCGCCTTTACCATCGTAATCTGCTACTATGGTTGCACCTTCTTCGATCTCACCTTTAAGGATCTCCTCGGCAACAGAATCTTCCAGATATTTCTGAATGGCCCTGTTCAAAGGTCGTGCACCATACTGAGGGTCATATCCTTTCTCTGCCAAGAAGTCTTTCGCTTTTGTGGTCAACTCTACGTTGTAACCAAGCGATTTGATTCTCTGGAACAATTTGTTCAGCGTAAGATCGATGATCTTGTGAATATCTTCCCTTTGCAGAGAGTTAAATACGATCACATCATCAAGTCTGTTCAGGAATTCAGGGCTGAAAGCTTTTTTCAGTGCACTTTGGATTGTCGATTTCATTACATCATCAGCATTGTTTTGCTTAGATGATGGTGCGAAACCAATTCCTGCTCCGAAATCTTTCAGATCCCTTACACCAATATTGGACGTCATGATAATGATAGTGTTTCGGAAATCAACCCTTCTGCCCAGTCCATCGGTAAGTATACCATCGTCCAGTACCTGGAGCAACAGGTTAAATACATCAGGGTGAGCTTTTTCTATCTCGTCCAGCAATACCACACTGTAAGGCTTTCTTCTTACTTTCTCTGTAAGCTGGCCACCTTCTTCATAACCCACATATCCCGGAGGCGCTCCAACCAGTCGTGATACGGAGAATTTCTCCATGTATTCACTCATATCTATCCTGATTAGTGTGTCCTCTTTATCAAACAGATAAGTGGAAAGTACTTTCGCCAGTTCAGTTTTACCTACTCCGGTCGGTCCGAGGAAGATAAACGAACCAATCGGCTTCTTAGGATCTTTCAGCCCCACACGGGTTCTTTGGATAGCTTTTGTAAGCTTTTTGATGGCATCGTCCTGTCCGATCACCTTACCGCTCAGCTCCTGGTTCATACCCAAAAGTTTGTTACTCTCTTTCTGAGCTATACGCTTGGTAGGGATACCAGTCATCATGGCTATAACGTCAGCGACATTTTCTTCGTCTACGGTATAGCGCTTGCTCTTGGTTTCTTCTTCCCATCGTTGCTTAGCCTGCTCAAGCTGCTCAAGGAGTTTTTTCTCCTTATCTCTAAGCTGGGCAGCCTCTTCGTACTTCTGGCTTTTTACAACCTGGTTTTTCTCTTCCTTAATATCCTCAATGGCAGCCTCAAGCTTCACGATTTCATCAGGAACGTGTATGTTGTTGATATGTACCCTCGCACCGGCCTCATCGAGTACATCTATCGCCTTATCCGGAAGATATCTGTCGCTGATGTATCGGTCAGAGAGTTTCACACATGCTTCTATGGCCTCAGGCGTATAGTTTACATGGTGGTGGTCTTCATATTTTTCTTTAATGTTGTCCAGTATCTGAACAGTTTCCTCAGGAGTGGTTGCATCAACCATTACCATCTGGAACCTTCTGGCTAGAGCGCCATCTTTTTCGATGTACTGTCTGTACTCATCAAGTGTAGTAGCACCTATGCATTGGATCTCTCCTCTTGCCAGGGCAGGCTTGAACATATTAGAGGCATCCAGTGAACCTGAAGCTCCTCCAGCTCCAACTATGGTGTGAAGCTCATCTATAAACAGGATCACTTCAGGGGATTTCTCCAGTTCGTTCATCACGGCCTTCATTCGTTCTTCAAACTGACCGCGATATTTAGTACCGGCTACCAGAGAAGCAAGATCCAGCGTTACTACACGCTTACCGAAGAGTACCCTTGATACTTTTTTCTGTACGATCCTCAGTGCCAGGCCTTCTGCAATGGCAGTTTTACCAACACCAGGTTCACCGATAAGTATAGGGTTGTTTTTCTTTCTACGGCTAAGGATTTGAGCTACACGCTCAATTTCTTTTTCACGGCCTACGATAGGGTCCATTTTATTCTCTTCAGCCAGCTTGGTCAGGTCACGTCCGAAATTATCCAGTACTGGAGTTCTTGATTTTTCCGTGCCTTTCTTCTCTTTTCCGGCTCCTGATCCGGCACCTCCTCCGAAAATTTTGGATGAATCATCATCCGGATCGTCAGTATCTGATGATGCCATCGGATTTTCTGTCTGGTATTCCAGAAGTTCTTTGACAACATCATAATTGACATCAAATTTTTCGAGGATCTGCGTGGCTATGTTATCCTCATCCCTAAGGATAGATAATAACAGGTGCTCTGTTCCTATGAGCTGGCTTTTGAATATTTTGGCCTCTAAGTATGTTATCTTCAATACCTTTTCAGATTGGCGCGTAAGAGGAATATTGGCCAGATTTTTCACATCGTGAGAAGCGGTACCTTTAGAGACTTTCTCTACGGCTCCTCGTAACTCATCAAGCGCTATTCCTAACTTTCTAAGCAGACCAACTGCTACACCTTCTCCTTCTCTGATCATTCCCAGCAGCAGGTGCTCAGTGCCGATATAGTCATGCCCAAGTCGTAACGCCTCTTCCCGGCTTAGTGAAATTACTTCTTTAACTCTATTTGAAAATTTTGCTTCCATATTTGAGCAATTCTAGTGACTAGTGTAAATGTATGATTTCTTCAAAAATATTACCACCTTCCATAGTAGTATTTGTTTAGAATGATTTATTAATCGTTTAACGAAATACTAATTCTAAATGTTCATTCTTGTGCCATCGAATTAGTAACTGATGCGGCCGCGTTTGGCCCTTCGCAAAACAATAGGTCAATTATACTAAGGTTAGCCACAAAAGTGTTGCCAAAAACCTGTTGGTACGGCTGAGGGCGGTAAAAGGTGTTCTGCCCGTACCCCTGTTTTGGATGAATAACTGACCTCAGGTCAATTATATCGCTTTCAGGCTTCTTCTCAAACTTATCTGTAAAATTTATTACAGGTTTAAGCTGTAATAATTTAAGACATAATGTCAGTAGATTCAAGTTTAAGTCAAAGAGAAATTTTTCCCTTTTTTGGAATTCAACCTCAAAGTAGTCTGAAAAAAACTCATAAAAAGGGGCACGCCCATACGCCGACATGATCGTTCTCCAGTGGTCGTTATACCACTTCTCTTTATAGCTGATCCTGATATCTTTTATTTTAATTTTTTTGTTGCCCCCTTCGACAGGAACCGAAAGGCGTTCAACTTTATTGGCACTCAACACATGGCACCTGTTGCGGTAAGTTTGCTTGACGTAGTATTCTTCCTTTTCAATAAATATAGTGTCAAACTTTTTCAGGCATGTAAAATATTCAATGCATGGCAGGTAATGAAGGTCAATAAGTGCTGTTTTGTTATCAGGCATATTCATGAATATCTCCAAGTCCTTCCCTCAGTACCACAAACTCATCCTGCGTGCAGTCTACTACGGTTGATGGAATATTGCCTCCCGGGCCTCCGTCAATGACAATGTCTACCTGGTGTTTAAACTCTTCGAAAATTACCTCAGGGTCGGTATTGTACTCAAGCACATCATCGTCGTGTTTGATCGAGGAGTTTACAATAGGGTTGCCCAGAATGTTTACCATCATTCGGGGTATGTTATTGTCAGGTATCCTGATCCCGACTGTTTTTTTATTTACGTTAAGTATCTTGGGTACATTGCTGTTAGATTCCAGAATAAAGGTAAAAGGGCCTGGGAGTGCCTTTTTTAACACTTTGAAAGTAGGTGTGTCTATTCGCTTTACATAATTGGAAATATCACTCAGATCATAACAAATAAACGAAAGGTTAAAATCCTTGGGTTTTATGCCTTTGAGCCAACAAAGTTTGTCAATAGCTTTTTTGTTGAAAAGGTCGCAGCCAATACCGTAAATGGTATCGGTGGGGTAAATGACTATTCCCCCATCCTTGAGCACATCCACAATGTGTTCTATTTTATCCCGTTGCGGATTTTCAGGGTATAGTTTGATTAATTCTGCAGGCATCAGGCTGATTATTTCAAATGAGGGGCAAAGTTAAAGAAAAGAAATAATACATGTGGGGTAACGATCTTTCCTTTCCTGCAATGGTGTTTTTACCACCACAATAGGCCCTGGTGTATTTAAAATGATCTATTAATCATTTGGTTTGGAAATGTTAATTAGTCTGTCAGACATCAACAGATACATCTTGGATGGTGCTGAGGAACTATTTTATTAAAGGAATTATTACTTTTGTCGTGAATTACAAGTACACATGCCAGCGTTACTTGTAGAGACATTACTACTTATTTAAAATCATATGATGAAAAGAAGGAATATCTTCGTCATTTTTATTTTAGTTTTTACCATACTGTTGTCTTCGTTCTCATTCTATGTTTACCAGATGATTTATTCACCCAACTTTTTGGTAGATAAGGAAGACAAAGTACTCATAATTAAATCTGACGAGACTTTTAAATCTTTGCAGGACAAACTATACGACCTCAACTATGTTCAGGATCTGGTGTCGTTTAGCTTTCTTGCCAAATTGATGGATTATGACACTCAGGTCAAGCCGGGCAGGTATCTGATAAAAGCAAATTCTGCAAACCTGGAGGTACTCCGTATATTGAGGGCAGGACTGCAGCAGCCGGTCAATCTCACCTTTAATAACATCAGGCTGAAAGAAGAGCTGGCAGAAAGGCTCACCAGGAATATTGAGCTGACACCGGAGGGGTTTAATCAAGCCTTGAAACACTATATAAACACCAATAAAGATGGTTTTAATGACAATAATATCATCAGTATGTTTATACCCAACACCTACCAGGTATACTATGATATTTCAGGGGATGAGCTTCTTGAGAGAATGCATGGCGAGTATGAAAAATTCTGGAATAGTGAGCGAAGACAAAAGGCTAAAAATTTAGGGCTTACGCCGCTGGAAATATCTACTTTGGCGTCCATTGTGCAGGCTGAGAGCATAAAAAAGGATGAAAGCGCCAAAATAGCAGGCTTATATATCAACCGGCTTCAGAATGGTATTGCTTTACAGGCAGATCCCACGCTGGTTTTTGCTTCCGGGGACTTTACCATCAAGCGGGTGCTTAATGTGCACAAAGACATCGATTCTCCTTATAATACCTACAAATATCCCGGTTTGCCTCCCGGTCCGATCAATATGCCTTTTATACACTCCATAGATGCGGTATTGAATTATGAAGACCATGATTATCTATACATGTGTGCAAGAGAAGATTTTTCCGGATACCACAACTTTGCGAGTAATTATAATGAACATTTGAGAAATGCTGCGCGATACCAGAGGCAACTGACTATTGAACAGCGCAAAGCAAGAATGAACAACAGTAACTGATGTTTGAGCAAACTACCCAAGTAAGAGTGAGGTATGCCGAAACTGACCAGATGGGTTATGTTTACTATGGTAACTACGCTACTTATTTTGAAGTGGCCCGTGTTGAAAGCCTGAGAAGCTTGGGGCTTAGCTATAAAGAGCTGGAGGATCAGGGGGTAATGATGCCTGTACTGGAAAATAAATCGAAATATCTGGCACCTGCCAAATATGATGAGCTTCTTACCATCAAAACGACCATCAAAAAGAAACCTGCTGTAAGGATACAATTTGATTATGAAATTTATAATGAATCTGATAAATTGATCCATATTGGTGAGACGGTTTTGGTTTTTGTAGATATGAAAACCGGAATGCCCTGCCTGCAACCAGAGATGATGGCAAAATTGCTCAATCCTTTTTTCGACTAAATGAAGAAAAGAATAACCAACTATATTCTTGAGAGCAAGTATTATTATGGGCTCATAGACCTTCTCAAACGGATCAGGTTCAGAAGTTATGATGACCTTACACTTTACGAGATCATTACTGTTTTTATTGGTAAAATCAAGAAAGATGAGATTGTAGAAAGAGCAAATGCTGTTGCGTTCAATTTTACAGTGGCGGTATTTCCTGCTATCATTTTCCTCTTTACACTCACGCCCTACATTCATCAGGTGATCCCGGGGGTGAGCAAAGATTCCATAATGCAGTTTATCGGAGATATTATGCCGGAGAGCATGTATGAAACGGTTTACGCTACCGTGGAAGATATTGTGGGCAATACCCGTGGCGGACTATTGACTTTTGGTGCGCTTTTGTCCCTCTACCTGGCTACCAATGGGATGATGTCATTGATGAAGGCATTTAACTCATGCTACAAAACCATCGAAAAAAGGGGCTTTCTTAAGATGAGGCTGGTGGCAACAGGGCTTACTATAATGCTGGCTATTGTACTTATCCTCGCCAGTGTGCTTTTGGTAATAGGCAACGCAGCAGTGGATATTATCAATAACTTTCAATGGCTTGATATTGAAGACTACCTGATCTATATCTTCTTTTTACTGCGTTTTGTAGTGCTTTTCATTGTGTTTTTTCTGGCTATCTCGTTTATCTACTATTTTGGCCCGGCGGTTCATTACAACTGGCGGTTTTTCTCGGTAGGCTCGCTGATAGCCACACTCCTGAGCATGGGCGTGACTTATGGTTTTTCATTCTACATTTCAAATTTCGCCACCTATAACAAGCTTTATGGCTCCCTGGGAGTGCTGATCGCTTTGATGATCTGGCAGGAGATACTTTCGATTGTTTTGCTGGTAGGCTATGAGATCAATGCAAGTGTACACCACGCTCACCGTATTTCAGGTATAGACGAAAGCAAGCTGGCAGGCTAACAAAAATTTGCTTAATATAGCTTCCCTATGATATCCAAAATTAAGATCCCGAATCTCAGGGAAACGCTTATACTCACTGCAAAGACAGTGGCAAGATTCCCTTTGGCAACCTTGTGTGGCATAATAGGCACGATAGCCATGTGCTACTACGTAGAGGTCGATTACCAAAACGATGACTTACAAAAGAAACTCATGAAGATCGTGATGGTCAGTAGCCTGGGTATTTCATTTTTTACGGCTTTGCAGCTCTTTGGTGAACACCTTAAAAGCAGGGTCCTCCATTATGCAATTCAACTCTTAGGCCTCGTGCTGCTGTTACTTTATTATTTTTCGTTGCCCTTAGAGCTTAAAGTTGTTCATGGAGTACGGTTTGTGTTGTTTGGGCTTGTGGCACACCTTCTGGTATCTTTTGCTCCATTCATTATCCATTTTAAAAGGCCGGGGTTTTGGTCGTACAACAAGCAGCTTTTCCTGCAAATACTCACGGCATTCTTCTTCTCCATGGTACTGTTTGCTGGTCTGGCTCTGGCTTTTCTTGCTGTTGAGAAACTCTTTGATGTAGAGATCAGGGATAAGACCTATTCTAAGTTGTTTTTCATTATTACCGGTATATTCTCCATGCTGTATTTTTTGGGAGGTGTGCCCAGGAGGGAGGTGATGTTTCAGGATGAAGAAGCCTACTCCAAAGGCTTATCAATATTCACCCAGTACATACTTATACCCTTAGTAGGTATATACAATATAATTTTATACCTCTATACATTTAAGATCATCATTCAGTGGGACTGGCCCAGAGGCTGGATAGCCTATTTGTTTGTGAGCTATTCGGTGTTGGGTATACTGTCTTATCTGCTTGTATATCCTGTAGTTACTGATAAAAGCAAAGTGTGGCTACGGGTATTTGCGAAGGTTTTCTTTATCTCACTCATTCCTTTGGTGGTGGTACTTTTCCTGGCGGTTTACCTGAGGGCTTCCGAGTATGGGCTCACGGAGAACCGGTATTTTCTTTTTGTGCTCGATTTCTGGCTGTTTGGAATCGGCGCCTATTTTATCTTCTCCAAATCCGGCAATATTAAGCTGATACCACTTACACTGGCAGTAGTAATCCTTCTGACGTCCTTTGGGCCTTGGGGAGCATTTTCGATGTCCATCAACAATCAGGTGAGCAGGTTTGAAAAAATATTTGACGAAAAAGTAAAAGGGACTGAAGAGCTTCAGTTCGAAGACCAGAAGAACCTGTCGTCTATACTGACTTACCTGATGAGGCGGGAAAGCCTTGATGAGGTGCAGGGGTATTTTAAGCATGACATCGACTCATTGAAAAAGGAAAAGTATGTGAGTATCGAAAACCTTCTGCTCCAGGAGTATAATTTGGAGTATGTCAATGAATGGGCTGACGAAGGGAACACGCTGCGAAGGTATTTTTCTTTTACTACCCGCACCAACTACGTTGCTGATATAAATCATGCTGTGTTTCTGAGGTTTGAAGACTATCAAAAGAGCAACTACAAAGGAGTGGCTATCGAAATTGATAAAGATGAACTTCTGATCAACATGTCGGACTCTGTAGGGTGGGAAGCTCAGATCAGTATTAAGTCATTGGTACAGGATCTGGCAAAATTAAACAATAGCTACGTATATGATATGGAACCTGAAAAGATGGCCTTGCACGGAGAAAATGAAGCCATAAGCTACTCATTATATGTGCATAGCCTATATGTCGAAAGGGTGGCAGACGGGCAGTTTGCGCTTCAGAATATCGGGTTTGATCTGTTTTTTACGAAGCGTAAATAAAAAAATTAAATTGTTGTTTGCGGAAAATAAATAATCATATACATTTGCAGTCCCATTCGGCAAAAGAGTTCGAATGACAACATAGAGGAGTGGCAGAGTGGTCGAATGCGGCGGTCTTGAAAACCGTTGTACCGCGAGGTACCGGGGGTTCGAATCCCTCCTCCTCTGCATAAAGGAAAGGCCTTGGCTATTAAGCTGAGGCTTTTTTGTTTTTAATTACATCATGCATCAAGACCTGCTTACTATAACCACAATATCACTCCCCAAATAATTGTCATCCGCATCAAACCAATGCTTTACGCGCGGTAATTTCAGGCCACCTGTTTCGATCAGCATTTTGTCAAACTTCAAATATTCTGCCGGCTCTCCCGTTTCATCGTTCAATAGAGAGCATCCCAATAACTGGTAGGTATCTGTGTCGAAGTAGAAGACCCATGTGGAGGCAATCAAAGGCTTTTCAAGTTGATAGGTGACAGCGTAGACTGTTTGGCCATGAAAACCGACTTGTTCCACTACATGCTTAATTTGTCCGCCGGCTGTTTTGAGGCTCATAGGTAGCCCTAAAGTGAAACTGTAGAATTGTTTGTAGCCTTCCGTTCGGGTTGGCTGCAGCCTGTATTTGCTAACACTATCAGCAGGCAAAGTTTCGGAGCTGGACTGATCCATGAAAGTTGAGCTTTTGCCATCCTCGTAAAGCCATTTCAAATTATGACCTTCTGAGTTTCTCTTCAAACTAAAATTGCCGTTTTGATTATTAAGTAGCAATTCGCTGTGTCTTTCAGGCCATGACGTTCTGGGTTCGTCAATTATCATCTTTAATGCTACCTTCTGCCATTGCTCTTCAGGATCATGAAATTGAATGGATCTATCAATGATCTGATTAACATCAGCCTGGCCAAAAACACTTGCCGGAATAATGATAAGGAGTGCGAGTTGAATAATTTTCATAAATGATAATTTCTGAGGCTTAAAAATTATTTATACGAAGGGAATAAAATGAAGTAGCCCTAAAAGTCAATTTTATTGCGTCAAACTGGCTTTTAGGGCAGGATTTGTTAACAGGGCAATTTATACCAAACTCGCTGACAAAGTGATCTTCGTATTCAGCAATTTGCTAATCGGGCAGTTTTCTTTGGCGTTCTGAGCGGCCTTCTGAAATTCGTCATCTGAAATTCCAGGTACATCACCTTTTACAATCAGATCGATCTGGGCAACTGCACCATCTTCGAAAGTGAGTTTGGCCTCAGTGTCCAGGTTGTTAGGCTTATAGTCAGATTCGCCCAAAACAAAGCTCAGTTTCATGGTGAAGCAACCTGCATGTGCCGCTGCTACCAGCTCTTCAGGGTTAGTGCCCACACCTTCTTCAAACCTTGATGAGAAAGAGTATTGGGTTTTGTCCAGTACGGTGCTTTGTGTGCTTACGGTTCCTTTTCCTTCCTTACCGGAACCTTTCCAGTTGGCGCTGGCTTTTCTTGTAAATTTCATAGTTAAATTGGTTTTTATGGTTTAACAAATATTAATGTAGTTTGGCTTTTAATGCTGCCGTTGCTTGCTCTATGGCAGCACGGGGAGCAGGTGTATTGGTAATAGGGTTAAGCATCACAAAGTCGTGAATAGTGCCGATATACCTGGTGGCAGTCACCTTTACACCGGCCGCATTTAACTTTTTGGCGTAGGCCTCACCCTCATCTCTAAGCACATCATTTTCTGCAGTAATAATTAAGGCCTCGGGCAAATCCTTCAACTCTTCTATATCTGCACGCAGCGGAGAAACCGTAATCAGGTTACGTGTTGCTTTATCAGGGGCATACGCATTCCAGAACCAGATCATTGCGTTGAGAGTGAGAAAGTGGCCATTGGCAAATTGTTGGTAAGACGCTGTATTAAAGTTAGCATCTGTTACGGGATAAAAAAGTAACTGGAAATCAATTTTTGGACCTCTTCTTTCTTTTGCCATTAATGTAACGGCTATAGCCATATTTCCTCCTACACTGTCGCCTCCCACAGCAAGTTTGGACGTGTCCAGCCCCAGTGAAGCCCCGTTTTCTTTGATCCACTGAGTGGCCGCATAAGCTTCTTCATTGGCTACCGGATATAGCGCTTCAGGTGAGGGCGTATAGTTTACAAAAACCACGGCAATGTTACTTTTTACGGACAGTTCCCTAATCAGGCGATCATGTGTGAAATCGTTGCCCAATATCCAGCCACCGCCATGAAAATACATCAGGGCTGGCAGCTTTCCTTTGGCATTTTTTGGTTTTATGACCTTGAGGTTAACAGTCTTTCCATTTTGTGTAATAGTTTTTTCCTGAATGTCTACCGGCAGCTTTTCGTAATCTCCGGTTTGCGCATTGATCAGTACCTTACGGGCGTCTTCTATGGATAGTTCATAGATTTGCGGGCCGGAGTTTCCATGCACGGCTTTCAAAAATTCCCTGGTTTCCTTTTCTACATTGTAGCTCCCAGGTAAAGAAGGATCAATTTGTCCCTGACCAAATGTGGCACTGAATAATGCCACTGCGAAAATTAATAGCTTTTTCATCGTTTATCTGTTTTTGTTTCGATTAATAATTTGATGAAGCAAAGCTTGAAGTTTTGTAATTATAAATCAAATTAATAATTTTGATGTATTATAAAATTTATTTATAATCATGACTATCCAACAACTTAAATATATAGTTACCCTTGATAAAGAGCGGCACTTTGCCAGGGCAGCAGAGGCCTGCATGGTATCCCAGCCCGGGCTAACCATTCAACTAAAAAATCTTGAGGAGGAAATAGGTGTCAAGATTTTTGACAGGGCAAAAGTACCGTTGAAACCTACCGTGCTAGGTGCAGAGATCATAGCCAGGGCGCGCAAAATACTCAGGGAGGTTGATGGCATCCGTGATTTTGTGATCACTGAAAAGAACGCCCTGGAGGGCAATATCAAAATGGGTGTGATTTCCACGCTTTCACCATACCTTGTGCCCATGTTCATCAAGGCGATGGAGGAAGTAGCGCCAAAGATGAAGTTTACCATTCGTGAGGCTTCAACCGGCCAATTGATGCAGGAGCTGGAAACGGGTACACTTGATGTAGCATTGATGGCAACACCTACCGGCAGTACGGCGCTAAGGGAATTTCCCATATTCAATGAGCCATTTATTGCTTACTTGCACTCATCACACCCTATGGCCAAGGCGGATTTTTATGAAATGCAGCCACAGGATAAAGCCGACCTGTTGTTACTTGAAGATGAATACTGCTACAACGCCCAGCTTCTGGATATATGCAACCTCGATAACAGTAAAAATATCAGTGAGCAGTTTACCTATGATATTACATCTATTGAAACCCTGAAAAATATGGTGCGAGCTTCACTCGGGTTTGCCATCATCCCCCAACTTTCGATAATGCATGAGAGTGAAGGCGCTTTTGCTAAGCCCTTTAAAGATCCAAAGCCGGCGAGGGAAATCAGCCTCGTGGTTTCAGATACTTTTTCACGTAAACTACTTCTGGAAAAAATGAGTGAAGCCATATGGGATATCCTGCCGGCAACACTAAAGAAAGATATAAAATACCGTGAGATCAGGTGGAACGATTCTCCTTATTTTGTAAAGGCAATTAAGAGCCTTGCGTGAAGTTTATCCTGTTGTAGTAACTAAATTTTGGTCTCTCACGGTTGTTTCGCTAATATTACCTCAAACGTTAAGGTCATATGTTAGTAAAACCGATTCAGGAAGAGCGCATTCAAAAAGCCCGGCAGCTTGTAAGCGAATATTATGGTATTTCCGGGGAGCTAAAAGCACTGCAAGGTGAAGTGGATGAAAACTATTTGCTACAAACCGGTGCGGGAGAGCAATACAGTTTTAAAATATCTTCAACCCATATTTCCGAAAAGGAAGTGGAGTTCCAAAATGCCTTGCTCAATCACCTGGAGGATAAGACTGATCTCATTTTGCCCAAAGTGGTTAAAAGCCTGAAAGGTAGCTACTATGAAAAAATTGATCTCGATGGAGGAACAAAAATCCTGCGATTACTGACCTGGGTGCCGGGCAGGTTGTATGCTGATGTAAATCCAAAGAGCAGCGAATTGCTCATAAGCCTGGGCAAAGCTTGCGGCAAGTTAAGCACGGCCCTCAGTGGTTTTGAGCATCCTGAAGCCAACCGCAAGCACCGATGGGACCCTGCCCAGGCTGACTGGGTAAAAGACCACTTCAACAAGTTTTCCGAACCGGGGCAAGCTGATACGGGCAGACATTTCTATGCGTTGTATGAGTCCGTTCAGCCTTTAGTAAAAGACCTTCGAAAGGGAGTAAACTACAATGATGCCAACGACTACAATATCATTGTTAACGATGATCATTTAAACCCACAAGTCAATGGTTTTATTGATTTCGGTGATGCCATATACACCTTCAGGGTTAATGAGCTGGCCATAGCCCTGGCTTATGCCATGATGGGTAAGCATAACCCACTCGAAGCAGCCTGTCACGTCATTGCAGGCTACCATGAAGCATTTCCCCTGGAGGAAAACGAAGTAGAAGCCTTATTTGCCCTGACCTGTATCCGGCTGGTTATTAGCGTAACCCACGCTGCCATTAACAAAAAGCAGCATCCGGACAATGAATATCTACTGATCAGTGAAAGGCCCGCCTGGGACCTATTGCAAAAGCTGGTGAAAGTAGCGCCTGCATTTGCCCATTACAGGTTTAGGGCTGCATGTGGATGGATCGCGTGCCCCAATGCAGAAAAAATAACCCAGGCAGCAAAAAAGCATAATCTGAGATTTGCCGGTGTGGTAGACGGGATGGAAGATCAAAAGCTACACTGGATGGACATAAGTGTGGGTTCTGTTGAGTTGGGCAATGCTACGAATTATCAGACTACCAAAGCTTTTTGCCGACAGGTTGACCGGTTGATGGAAGACCGTGATGTGGCGATAGGCATAGGCCGGTATAATGAGGTTCGACCGATTTATACAACAGATGCCTATCTGCAACAGGGCAATGACGGCCCACGCTGGCGCACCGTTCATTTGGGTGTGGATCTTTTTGCTCCGGCAGGCACGGCGGTTTACGCTGCATACGAGGGTATAGTACATAGCTTTGCCAACAACAGTAGCGCCCGTGACTATGGCCCGACGATCATATTGGAACATGAGCTTGATGGAGTTAAATTTTACACACTGTACGGGCATTTATCCATAAAGTCTTTAAAGGAGTTAACCGTGGGGAAGGCTTTCAAGAAGGGTGAACTTCTGGCATGGTTTGGTGATGAAAGCGAAAATGGCGAGTGGCCGCCTCACCTGCATTTTCAGATGATGAGCGACATGTTAAATTATGAAGGGGACTACCCCGGAGTGGCATACCACGATGAAATTGACGTGTGGACGCAGCTTATCCTGGATCCGATGCCGTACATGGGCCTGACCCCGCCGGATGATGAGAAGAGCAAGGCAGAGGATATTCTGGCGCAGAGAAAGAAAAAGCTGGGCAGAAGCCTGAGTATTTCATATCACAAACCTTTACACATCGTAAGGGGCTTTAAGCAGTACCTCTATGATGCCACGGCAAGGCGTTATCTCGATATGGTCAATAATGTAGCGCATGTAGGACATGAACATCCGGCGGTAGTGCGGGCAGGGCAGGAGCAAATGGCCGTGCTGAATACCAATACCCGATACCTGCATGAGCAATTGGTTTATTTTGCCGAAGAGCTTACGGCCACGATGCCTAAAGAACTGTCCGTCTGCCATTTTGTAAATTCAGGTAGTGAGGCCAATGAATTGGCACTGCGAATGGTACGCGCCAATACCCATCAAAAAGATATGATAGTACTCGAAACCGGTTATCATGGCAATACCAATGGCTGCATTGATATCAGCTCCTATAAGTTTGATGGCAAGGGAGGACAAGGTGCACCCGAACATACCCATGTAGTGCCCGCGCCAGACCTTTTCCGCGGGCTATACCGGGCGGATGATCCGGAAGCCATAAAAAAATACATCAGGCATGTTGAGCAGGCCTTGCTATCCATTACCGAAAGTGGCCGAAGCCTTGGAGGGTTTATAGCCGAGAGCATTATGAGTTGCGCAGGGCAGATACCTTTACCACAAAACTACCTGCAAGAGGTTTATCATATGGTCAGGTCAGCAGGAGGGTTATGTATTGCCGATGAAGTTCAGGTAGGCATGGGTAGGGTTGGAGAGCGCTTTTGGGGCTTTGAGCTTCATGAGGTTGTACCTGATATTGTTACTATCGGGAAGCCGCTGGGCAATGGTCACCCTCTCGCCGCAGTAGTCACTACCGTAGAGGTGGCCGAAAAATTTGCCAATGGTATAGAGTACTTCAATACGTTTGGTGGGAATCCGGTATCATGTGCGATTGGCCGTGCAGTATTGTCTACCATTAAAGAAGAAAACCTGCAGCAAAATGCCCTGCAAACCGGAGAGGCCTTAATCCGTGAACTCAGAAATTTACAAAGCCAGTATCCTGTCATAGGAGATGTACGGGGCAATGGTCTTTTCTCAGGTTTTGAACTGGTAAAGCCTGGACTGATCCCTGCAACGGAAGAAGCTGCCTACCTGTCCAACCGTATGCGAGACAAAGGAGTGCTGATGAGCGTTGATGGCCCCGCCAACAATGTGTTAAAACTTAAACCCCCGATCTGTTTTGATCCTTCCGATATGGATTTCTTTCTGGAGAAGCTGGAGGAGGTTTTGAAGGAGGATTTTTTGAAATAATACATTGGTATTCGGGGGTGCTTTTTGTTATATTATTTAAAAAATAAATATATAAAGATATGATTTATGCTAATGCCATCCGAGTCACGGCTTTATTGCTGATTAGCCTTGTGTTTTCCTCCTACAAAGTAGTTGGTGAATTGCAGGAAACAGAAAAATATGTAATGGTATACGTTGAAGACCGCGGTAGGCAGAAAACGATATCCATCAACCGTGCTGGCGCTGATCCTGATATTAGCATTATTAAAGTTGACCAAAAAGAAGATTACACTCAAGTTGTGGAGATTCTGGAAAAATTAAATGCCGAGGGTTATATCTTGTTAATAGCTCTGTCTCTGGGATGAATGGATACCTTTTCTATTCATATATGCTCAAAAAGAGTGTTTAAATGGAAAACTTGGCAGACTTCTGGAGCAAGAAACCTCATTTGGTGAGGGTAATCGCTCCAAAGATTATTATGTAGCTTACTTGCTCTAACAGTTCATTCCTGAATTTTCGTGTATGCGTGTGATTCATACGGAGGTTTAATGAAAATATCAGGAATCTCCCTGATCCGGGGCGCATGACTGTACTTTCACCAACACATTTTTTCAAGCCTATACTTTCTACTTCCCAGCGGATGTCTCTCGAAGAGGACTCCACGGCATTCAGTGTGCAGGCTTCTGATATTGAGCAGGTCAGATTTTACTGGTGCTCTTAGCTT
Organism: Fulvivirga ulvae; assembly: GCF_021389975.1. Taxonomy (NCBI): domain Bacteria; kingdom Pseudomonadati; phylum Bacteroidota; class Cytophagia; order Cytophagales; family Fulvivirgaceae; genus Fulvivirga; species Fulvivirga ulvae. Next base: position 1,269,036 of record NZ_CP089981.1, on the reverse strand, counting down.
CGGGATTCCGGATATTTTCTCCGCTGCTCTGCGAAAATTCCGGAAAGACGTTGGGAGGTTTTTCTTGCAGGGGTATGACCTCACCCGGCAGCAGGCAACAGGTTAGTTTTAGCCGGAATGCCCTCTTTGAAACGGAGATGGCAATGTAAAGCTGGCCAACTGGTTTTGCCCATTGCTAATAACAACTTTACAGAGGCGAAAAGTCAGAGTCTCCCCAAAATTCCGCCTGATCTGGCATCTTCCCGATTGGAATAGTTTTCCGACCGATAAAATTCACGCCCGAAATTTAAAATCACAACTCTGCCAAAGCCTCCTCAATACTCTTATCCCCATTCACGATCTCAAATGTTCGGTTCCTTACCTGGGAGTGGTCGAGTACAGCTACCAATACCTGAGCTACATCCTCGCGGGTGATCTGGCCCTGCTCATGGAGTTTTTCACCGGCATGAATATGTCCCTGGTGCTCACCGTTAATAAGTCGGCCGGGTCTTACTATGGTATAATTGAGGCCGCTATTGATCAGGTGTTCATCAGCATTATGCTTCGCTTCCAGGTAGTGCTTTAGCTTTTCATGGCTCTCAGGCTCATCTGCTCCCATTGAGCTTAGCATTACAAACTTCTTGATGTCATGACTTTTGGCTTCATCAATCAGCTTTTTAGCACCTTCCTGATCAACAGCCACCGTTTTGTCAGGCCCGGTCTTGGAGCCTGAACCAGCAGCAAATATGATTTTATTAACTCCTTCCACTACCTCCGAAAGGTCCTTTTCCAGATCGCCTGTTCTGGTCTCGATCCCCATTTCATCAAACTTGCTTTGCTGCGACTCATCACGAATCATGGCAATGGGATCATATTGACCATGGTTCTTTAATATTTTTATTATTTCAGTTCCAGTAAGGCCATTGGCACCTACAACTAATACCTTTTCCATGTTTTTTTCTTTTAATAACAAGCTGGAGTGCTATCATGTTTTTCAAAATCCTTCTTCAGAGCCTGAGATGAAAAAAAGCAGAAAAAATATTCAGCGCCATTAAACCTTTTGGTCGCAGCCTCATCTAACGGGCACAAAACAAAATTTATACGACTATGAAAAGGATTAACACATTTAGAAAATTGATATTTTTCACAACATTGGCTGCCACTATATTTATGTTTCAGGCTTGTAATGAAGATAGCAACGTGGTTGAAGCGGTTTCTACGGAAGAGGAACTGGACCTTGTTGAAAATGGCAGTGAATCGGAGGCGGTTGTGGATGAAGACCTTCAGATTATAGATCAGTCAGTGGAAGAGACTGCTGCCTCAGGAGGAAGAGTTGCCGGAGACAGCCTTTGCGTAACCATTATTCGTGACGGGGTAGCTAAAACCATTACACTCGACTTCGGCGATGGCTGCATTGGCCCCTATGGCAGGGAGCGCTCAGGTAAGATCATCATTACTTATGGAGGTACTTTTGACGACGAGATGGCCAACAGGGTGATCACTTTTGAAGATTACTATGTGAACAACAAAAACATAACCGGGACCATTTTGCTGCGAGACATCAATAGAAATGCAGAGGGTAACCTTACTGCAACCAGGGCTTTGGAAGACTACACGATCCATTACCCCGATGGAAATATATTTGTAATGAACGGCTCAACCACAAGGGAATGGCTCGAAGGTGAAGGTGATGGCATACTTTCCAATAATGTATTCAGGATCACCGGAGCCTATGAGGGTGTTTCTACCAGAGGAAGGGGCTTTACCCATACCATTACAGTGCCTATAATCACTGATTTTAGCTGTAGGGCCAGTGGAGGCTTTGCCAGAGTTAGCGGCGTTAAAGAAATGGTGATCAACGGCATTGACCGCAACAGGACCAGAACAGTCGATTATGGTGATGGCACATGCGACAATGAGATCACCGTCACCATCAATAATAAAGTTTATACAATCACCGGCTCCTGAGCATATTTATATTCAGGAAATTAATAACTTATCATTGAAGAAGTTGCCATGTACGGTGACTTCTTCAACTCATTAGAAGCAAAAGCTCCTACAGTGGAAGAAGCAGAGTTAGTCAGGTTATTTCGACATGAGGGTTTAAGGCGCGAGGCCTTTGCTAAGCTGGTGCAGCAATACCAGAAAAAGGTATATGGCATTGTCAGAAAAATGGTCATCAGCCATGATGATGCTGATGATGTTGTGCAGGAGGTGTTCGTGAAAATCTGGCATAATTTGGATAAATTTAAAGGTGAGTCGGGACTTTTTACCTGGATTTACCGCATAGCCACCAATGAAAGCCTGCAGTTTCTCCGTAAAAAAAGAAGGCGCATGTTCTTTAGTGCAGATATTACAGAAGTGCTCATCAACAACCTGACCAGTGAAGTCCATTTGGATGGGGATGAAGTACAGCTAAAACTTCAAAAGGCGATATTACAGTTGCCAGATAAGCAAAGGCTGGTGTTTAATCTGAAGTATTATGAAGAGCTGAAGTACGAGCAAATAGCGGAGATAACAGAGAGTAGTGTGGGGAGTCTTAAAGCTAGCTATCACCATGCTACAAAAAAAATTGAAGAATATTTGCAGGGTAATTAAACTTTTTGAACCGGGAAGCATCTAAATAATCAAATGAAAGAAGAGAAAGGAAATATCGACCTCAATAAAATTCCTAAAAAGGATCTTTACCAGGCACCTGAAGGCTATTTTGAGGCCTTGCCTGATAATATCTTGCAGAGGATAGATGAGGAAGAAAACGGGAAAGAGAGAAAATTTGGTGTGCAGGTAAACTGGAAAATGATAGGGTATGCCGCTGCTGCTTCAATAGTGCTCCTGGTATCAGTGCTTATTGGGTTTCAGCATCCAAAAGATGATACGGTCAGTGCTGCCGACCTGCTTTCCGAAGTGCCAACTGCCGATCTGGTGCTCTACCTGCAGTATTCAGAGATCGACACTTACGAAATAATTGAGGCTACTGATATCGAGGATTTAGCCGACCCGCTTGTTGGTGCAGGTGATCTGACAGACCCTCAACTGGATGATGCGGATATGGAATTGCTATACGAGCAATATGGCATATCTCCTGATGAAAATTTACAAATGTTTTGAAATGAAAAAGATTATAATGGTTTTGCTACTGGTGTTCTCAGGCACCCTTTTAACGGCACAAAGTAAAGAAGCACTGGAGAAAATAGAAAGTGCCCGTATAGCCCTGATCACCGAGAGGCTGGAGCTTACACCTGAGCAGGCCGAGAAATTCTGGCCACTTTACAGGGAATACAGCGAGAAGCGTAAAGAGCTACGTCAGGAGTTTATGGACGCCCGGCAATCCGTTGACAGAAAAGACATGACAGAGGAGGAGAGCAAAATGCTGTTGAACAAAGGACTTGAGCTAAAGGAAAGGCAGCTAAATATAGACCGTACCTATGCAGAAAGACTTACAAGGGTGATCAGTACACAGCAGTTGCTTCAATTGAGAAAGGCTGAAGATGATTTTAGAAGGATGCTACTTGAGCGGCTGGAGAGGCGGCGAGACCAGCGGGAAAGAATTAATAATAGACAAGAGCGGAAAGATAATGATTATTAGTCACTTAAATTTTGAATAACATAGCACGTTATATATTTATGCTTCGGAGGAGTTTTTTCCTCCGGGGCATTTTGTTTATGGCCTTGATTATTTTTCAGGGCCACCTTTATGGTCAGGAAGAAGAGAAGGAACCTACCCTGGAGGAGTTATACGGTGAACTGGACTCCCTTTTTGCCAATGAAACTGTCCCGGATGACCTCTTTAACCTTGTGGACAGCCTTTTGGCCCTGGATAGTGCAAAATATTCCTCACTCAACCTGCGGTTGGGTTACGTGAGCAATATTGTAAGTGCAGGCCGCAATTTTGGCTTTGACCAGTACGGGTTCTCGCCAGGAGCTACCTATTATCATCATTCTGGTGTTTTTGCAGGGTTCACAGGTTATTGGAGCAATGAATATGAACCCGGCTACTACCTTAACACCCTTAACCTTGGCTATATGCATACCATAGAGGAAAAATGGGTACTGAGTGTCTGCCACGACTTTTACCTTTTCAACGATAGCATAGAAGACCACAGCTTTAATAAGGGAGCCCAGGCTGCTGTATACTTTCAAAAGAAATGGGCAGATGTAGGTGTTGACTATGCCTTCCTGTATGGCAATGATAAAGCCCATCGGGTTACAGCCCGGGCAAACGGACGGCTGAAAATCAAAACTTCAGGGATAATTGATGGCATTACTTTCATGCCGGGAGCATCATTTCAATGGGGAAATGCCAATGTGTTTTATCTGAGGCAGCCCAGAACGGCTGCTACTGACCTGTACCAGATCGTGAAGGAAAATGGCTATACTGGCCTGGGGTATAGAGGCTATAGAAAACTGGTTTACCTGCTGGAGTCAGATCGCCAGTTTGCCGCAGCTTACTTCTTAAGAGAGAGGGGCTATACCAATGAGCAAATCGCGAATACCATACAATCATACTACTACGGTGAATTTAAAGTGGAGGACACCTTTGGATTCATGAATTACAGCTTTTCGTTACCCATCTCCATTACGGCGGGTAAGTGGAACTTGCTGCTTAATTATACCTACAACATGCCCGTAGCCCTTCCGGGAGAGGAGATAGCGTATGAGGCCAACGGCTACTTTAGCACCTCACTGTCATACCTGCTTTACTGGCAAAAGGGTTGAGCCGAAACCTTTTCAAATTTTTGGATAAGCTAGCCTTTATCTTTACATTAGTTGATATATCAATTATTTATGGAAAAATTTGATGCCGAACTTGAAGATGTCTATGTATTTAAGCTCGTGAGGGCAGCCCAGGCTTTTAAACAATATGCCTATGATGCCCTGGCGAAAAAAGGGATTGATGTCACCAGTGATCAATGGGTGGTATTGAAGAAAGTCAGTGAAGAGCCGGGTATCAATCAAAGAGAGCTGGCAAAGGCTATTTACAAAGACCCAGCCTCAGTGACCAGGATATTGGATGTATTGGTAAAGAAAGAACTGATAGAGAAGAGGCAGGGCAAAGACAGGAGAATTTATGAAATCAGGCTGTCACTGAGAGGGGAGAAGCTGGTAGAGAAAACGCTGGGTGTGGCAGTAGATATTCGCAAGAGTGGTTTGGAAGGCTTGAGCAGTGAAGAAATACAGATCTTTAAGAAAGCCCTTGATCAGATTTTTAAGAATTATTCAAGCTAGATTTTTTTGAATATATAATTGATATATCAATAGTTAACTTATCAATTTAACTTTAATATGCTGTTATTCAATCTATTAAAATGTTCTGTTGGGATCTAAATAACGAATACAATGAAACACTTAATTATTATTCTAATCAGTAGCCTGGCATGGGTTCAGGTGAGTAAATCGCAATCAATTATGGAAAAGGAAAATGTAGAAAATGTGGTAAAACAATTTGTGCAAGGAGCAAACCAGCGCATGGAGGAGCAGGTAGATAGCGTGCTGGATGATAACTTTCGGGCAGTGGTTAACCGGGCTTTTGGAAACGATCAGCTTATGCTAATCCCCAAGCCTGTTTACCTCGATATGCTAAGTGAGGGTAAGCTGGGCGGTGACAACCGTACAATTGAATACTTATGGACCGATATAACCGGTAATAATGCCTTGGTGAAAGTCAGGCTTACAGGCAAAGCCACGGTTTTTACCACATACATTTCGCTGGTAAAAAACAAAGAAAATCAATGGCTGATAGTCAGTGATCAACCCCATATAGAGCAGGTTTCAGATAATTGAGACCTTCCTGGTTTTTGAAAGTATTCTATGCAGATGTAAAATGTCTAATGAATGGAATTGCTACAGCAGTAAGCTTTACCAAGCTTTTAAAGTTTAGTAAAGCTGCTGTTTAGCTTTGCAAGGCTGCTCCAACCATTTAAAAATTGATACAGAAGAGACGTCAGTTTTTGTTTATATGCAGCTTTGCCGATTGCTATTTAAAAAATGCGCTCCATGATCACATAGTCCTTGCCGGCTTTGGTAAATTTTCTTTCAGTCTTTTTGAGGCCAAATTTTTCATAGAACATGCATTTCTCTTCCCTCGCATTGCACCAGATGCTTTGAGCTCCGGATTGATCAGCTTCGGCTATAATGTGACTAAGTAATTTTGATCCATATCCCAGTCCCTGTTTATCTATACGCGTAGCAAACTTTCTGAACTGGAGTTGATCGTCTTTAAGGAAAAGGGAAATGATAGAGATAAGCTTATTTTCTTCAAATAAGCCATAATGGGTGCCTTCGTGGTCTTCGGGTAGTTGTACAAATTCAAGCGGCTTCTCCGGCCACATCACTATATGGCGGAGTGGCCATGTATCACTGGCACTTATTTTTTCTATCCTCATGGGATTGCTTCTGGGTGGTTTACCTTTTGGCTGTCATGCCGGCTACTCTGAATGGGAACATCAGAATAGCTGTTACCAGCTTGAATATACCACCGATGGCAAATCCCAGAAGCTGGAAAGGCAGCAGGATCAACCAAATGAAAACTACCAGGAGTGCAAGTGGCCAGCAAAGTGCCAGCAGGATGAACCACAGTATAAGTCCTATAAAAAATCTCATAATTCCTCATACGCTCATAAACAAAAAAGGTTGGTTATCTGTAATAATGGCTTTAGCTCATAAAATGCCTAGATTTAGCCTATGCAAGTAAATTTGACAAATAAAGTTGTTTTGGTTACTGGTGCCAGTCGTGGCATTGGCAAAGCCATAGCGGAGGTGCTCGGAGAAGCCGGGGCTTCAGTAGCAGTACATTGTAACAGCAACCTGGAACTTGCGCAGAAATTAGCGACGGTCATCGGCCATAACTCAAAAGCTTTCCAGGCAGACCTGGGAGATGCCAAAGCTGCCGAAGAGCTGCTCAATGCAGTCTTATCACACTACGGGCACCTCGACATCCTGATCAACAATGCAGGCATAGCCATTGCTTCCGATATGAAAATGAACGGTGAGCAATGGCTGCAGGATTGGAGTAAAACCATGGCCGTTAACCTCACAGCCCCCGCATTGCTTTGCAGGCTGGCCATTCCACACTTCATCGAACGAAAGGAAGGCATAATCATCAACATAAGCTCACGCGCCGCTTTCAGAGGAGACACGGCCGACTATCTGGGCTATGCAGCCTCAAAAGGAGGACTTGTAGCCCTCACTAAATCCATCGCCCGGGCCTATGGAAAGCAGGGAATAACAGCTTTCGGAGTAGCTCCGGGCTTCACCAAAACAGAAATGGCCCAAGACTTCATAGACGCCTATGGCGAAGACTATGCCATAAAAGACATCGCACTAACAGAACTCACCGAGCCGCTTGATGTGGCCCATACCGTATGCTTCCTCGCCAGCGGCCTCGCCAAACATGCCACCGGAGCCACCATTGACATCAATGCAGGAAGCTATGTGAGGTGACCTGGACTTGCTTATTGGCTAAGGTGATTTGGTAAATGGGTGAACAGTAATTGGTCAACAGTGAAAAGATAAACGGGCTTCGCGTTAGAGTATGAGGTTTTTAATATTTCTACGTCACTACTATCCCCATAAGTATCCGAGACTCTTAAACACCTCAGAATTTAATACCTGCTTTACTAAGCCTTTAAGGACTAGTAAAGCTCAACGTTCAGCACCTACAGGCCTGGCAAACCATTAGTTACTGAGAGTACGTCAGGCGCCAGGAACTTAACAGGTATTCTTTAACCTCAAGATTTGTTCAAATAGTGAATTCTTTGTATTTATACTATATTTAAGTCCATTAGCGAGTTAAATGATGAATACTAAAATAACCCTGGAACTAGAAAGTGAACTTATAGTGCGAGCCAAAGAATATGCTAAAAAGAACAAGACAAGCCTTTCAGGAATGATTGAAAACTATCTGAGCTCATCAGAGGAATCCATCGATTTAACCCCTCTTGTCAAAAGCCTGTCCGGAATTATAAAATTGGATGATAGTGATTATAGAAAGGAACTTGCATATTTTCTTTCTGAGAAGCATAAGCGATGATTCAGTAAAGTCATAGGAGAAAACTCCAGCTACAAGGCCACAACAAACTACATTACCAGATCAGAGAACTGTGAACAGGCGAACAGTAAACCGCCAACGCTCAACTACCCTCCCGTTGCTGTCCCCGACAGCAACATTTCTCTACTCCGAAGAAAGCTAAAGCAGCCTTAAACCTCCACAGCCTCACTTTCAATTTCAACACCTGTATCTTTAATGGCACCAAAGCCCCCGTACACGTTGATCGGGTTTTTGAAGCCTTCCCGTTTCATGATAGAAGCAGCAATCATAGAACGATAACCACCGGCGCAATGAACCACATAGTCTTTTTCTTTGTCAAGCCCTTCGAGGTTGCCGGGCATGTCTGATAAGGTGATGAACGCTGCCCCTTTGATGTGGGCAGCGTTAAACTCTGCGGGTTTGCGAATATCTATAACCTTATCTCCTTTTTTCATAAATTCCGCTACATCAGAGGCATTGATGGAATTTACTTTTTCCAGTTCTTCGTCCCAGTTTTCAATACCACCTTTCAGGTAGCCTCTTACATTTTCGTACCCTACACGCGCCAGTCTTAATATAGCTTCTTCTTCCATGCCAGGCTCTACGATCAGCACGAGCGGTTGGTCAATGTCTATCAAAGTTCCTACCCAAACGGCATACTGGCCATTAAGTCCGATATTTACGGCACCTTTGATAAAGCCCCTTTCGAAATCATCGGGTTTCCGTGTGTCAAGGACCAGGGCGCCTTCTGCTATCAGTTTTTTGAATTCGTCAAGCTCCAGTGCCGACTTGTTCTTATCCATAATGCTGTCAATCGGTTCATAACCCTTCTTATTGATCCTGGCATCTTCAAAGAAGTATTTGGGAGGAGGAAGCATACCATCCGTAACTTTGGCGATAAACTCCTCCTTCGTCATATTCTGTAGAGCATAGTTGGCAGCTTTTTGCATGCCAATAGTAGAATAGGTTTCCTTGCCAATATTTTTTCCACACGCAGACCCGGCACCATGTGCTGGGTAAACGATCACATCATCAGCCAGGGTTTTTATCCTGGTGTTGAGCGAGTCGTACATCATTCCGGCCAGCTCTTCCTTACTCATTACACCATCGAGCAGGTCAGGGCGGCCTACATCACCCACGAACAGAGTATCACCGGTAAATACAGCATGGTCTTTTCCGTTTTCATCCTGTAGCAGGTAGCAGGTAGATTCCGGAGTATGCCCCGGGGTGTGCAGAGCTTTGATGGTGACTTTTCCTAAAGTAAAAACCTCTCCATCCTTAGCGTTATAAACCTCATATTCCGTATTGGCATTGGGGCCATAAATAATTTTTCCACCGGTTTTTTTCGATAAATCGATGTGGCCGGAAACGAAATCAGCATGAAAATGTGTTTCGAATACATACTTGATCTTTGTGCCACGTTTTTCAGCTAATTCGAGGTAAGGTTTTATTTCCCTTAACGGATCAATAATGGCTGCTTCGCCTTCTGATTCGATATAATAAGCTGCTTCGGCAAGGCAATTGGTGTATAGTTGCTCTATGTACATGGATTCAAGTTTTTATCAAAAGGCAAATTTAAAACCAAATGCCTCGAAATAAAATTAAAACGCTGATTTTCACTCGAAAATAGCTATTTTAGCAATTGAGATTACTGTGTCGAATGAAATACTTTTTTTACCTACTTACCTTTCTTACTTCTCAGGCCATTTTTGCAAGACCCGACATTGAAAATATTGACTATCAATTATTTGAAATGCAGGGCAAACAAGGCATTAAGGATAACCAGGGAAACGTACTTATACCCGCCCAATATGAAGAGCTCGGCTGGAGCGAGGGCGATTTTGAAGTTGTCAACAATGTACTGGGCTTTCGCTTAAACAATACCTGGGGTCTGATCAGCCTTCAAAATGAAATTATTGCCCAGCCCGCATACACACAACTTTATCCGGGCAACAGAGGGCTTCTGATCGCGGCAGTGAAAGGCAAAGTCTCTCAAAGGGATTTTCTGGGGGTGGTTTCCACTGAAGGTAAAGTAGTGCTCCCTTTCAAATATGCATCTGTTAAGTTAGCCGACCTTAGGGCTATCGTTGCCAGCAAACCCGGCCGGTATTATATGTATGGTGTGGTAGACCTTGGCGATAAAGTTATTATTCCTCTAGAGTATAAAGACATTACCGTGCTAGGAGGCTTGCGGTATGCTGTTAAAAATTTTGATGGAAAAACGGCTATTTTCAACGATAAAGGCAAGCAGATCATTGATTTCAGCCTGGATAGTATCAGCAGTTTCAGGAATAACCTTGCTATAATTTACGACAATCATTTAAGAGGTCTGATTGATGCGCAAGGTCAGGTTATCGCACCATTGGGAAGTAAAGACTTCAAAATTTCCGATGGAGAAGCAAAACAGCTTTCTTTTAACGAATGGAAAGTATTGGATAACAAGAACAACGCCATTGGCAGCTACAACTTCGACAGACTAAAGATATATGATACATCAAGAATGCAGGTGCATGCCAATGGTAAAAGCTGGCTGATCAATAAGGCCGGTGATGCACTGACTCCACAAAATTATACCGACCTTGGCACTGAAGAGGGTGGACATTTCGCATTCAAAAACGGTGGCCTTTGGGGAATGATGAAGTCTGGCGGTGATCTGCTGATCTCTGCGAGGTTTGACTCCGTATTTTTATTTGAAGATATGATCTATGCCAGGGAAAAAGTAGGTGGTATATATAAATGGTCACTCTACGATGGTTTTGGTGTTAAAAAATCAAACCACTACTACGACAATATCCGTGAGCGTACCCATTACTTCTTTCCCGTAAGCCGGCAGGGCTATTGGGGCTTTATCGACAGGGCAGGAGAGGAGGTTATCCATTGTGTTTATGATGATGTTTCTCCTTTCGAAGAAGGTATGGCCGTGGTTAAATTCCATGGAGAGACCGGTATCATTGATAAATTTGGTTCTTGGGTCGTGCTACCCCAAAAAGCCAATGTTGAGATTGTCAACAGCCAGTATTATCTCACCCGCAAAGGAAAGATGACCACATTGAAGAGCTTTGAAGAGGGAACAGTTTACTTTACCGAAAACAAGGTGGAAGTAAAGGAAAACTACCTGCTGGAGCACCTTTCCGAAGGCGGACTCTGGAAAATAGACTTTGAAGGCAGAATATTCAATTCATTGGGTGAGGATCGATATCAGGAAGTAAGGCCACCCTCAGAAGGCTTTTATGCCGCCAAAATAGATGGGAAGTACGGCTTTATCGATTCACAAAACCGCCTCAGGATCGCCAACAGGTACGATGAAGTTGGCCCCTTTCAGGAAGGGCTTGCCGCGTTTAAACTTCTTGGGCGGTGGGGCTTTCTGGACAAAAGAGAGCGTATAATCATTCAGCCTTCATATAATTCGTCTTCCACATTTAAAAACGGCCTGGCTATAGTCTCCAACGATAAAGGCAAAGGACTGATAAACCTCACGGGTGAACCCGTCTGCTCTTTTGAGTATGACGATATCCACAGGCAAGACAACGACAGGTTCCTGGTTACAAAAGCAGGGAAATCGGGCCTGATCAGCAATACAGGCAAGTTATTGATAAATGCCAAATATGACGAGCTCAGAGATTTGAACAACGGGTTCGCTATCGTTAAAAAATTTGGTAAGTACGGACTGGTCAATATTCATGGTGTAGACGTGATCCCTGTCATGTATGATCAGCTTATTTATGATTCGTTCAATGACCAGTACCTTGCCATGAAAAAATCCGAATGGGAAAACGTACAGCTCCCATAAATTTATTAGCTTTAAAATTCTAATTTTTCAGTGTCTATGGCTGAGTGGATAACCGTAATAGCCCTGGTTGTGATAGGGCTTTCGTTAATTGTAGCAGAAGTGATTTTCGTGCCCGGCACTACACTGGTGGGCATCATCGGATTTATCGCTACAGCTTTCGGTATATTTTTAAGTTTTACCTACTTTGGCAGTGAAGTTGGCTGGTGGATTACGGCAGGAAGTGTCATTTTATTCGGAATATCCTTATATTTCAGTTTCAAAGGCAATACCTGGGACAGGTTCTCATTAAAAAGTACGATAAACAGCAAAGTAAATGAGGGGCTGACCAGCAAATTAAAAGTTGGTGATGAAGGAATAGCCATGTCAGCCATAAGGCCCATGGGAAAAGCCGACTTTCACGATGCTGAATATGAAGTGCGGTCGATGGGAAACTATATCGACAGCGGAACAACAGTAAAAATCATTAAAATTGACGTTAATAACATCTTTGTAGAACCAATCAACTAAATATGGAAGGAATCGGCCTTATACTAATTATTTTCCTGGGAATTGTACTGTTTTTCATATTCCTGTACTTTATTCCCGTAGGTCTCTGGATCACCGCACGCTTTTCTAATGTGAAAGTGGGGCTTTTCGAACTCATGTTTATGAGGATAAGGAAAGTGCCTCCGGGAGTTATTGTTAACTCCCTGATCACTGCGACCAAGGCAGGGCTTACAGTTACCACCAAGGAACTTGAAACGCACTACCTGGCAGGAGGTCACGTACCTTCAGTTATCAAAGCATTGATTTCAGCAGATAAGGCAAATATCAATCTTACCTTTAAGCAGGCAACAGCTATTGACCTTGCCGGAAGGGATGTGTTTGAAGCGGTTCAGATCTCAGTAAATCCTAAAGTGATCACCACACCTAAAGTAGCGGCAGTAGCGGCAGACGGTATTCAGCTTATCGCCATTGCACGGGTTACTGTACGGGCCAACATTCAGCAGTTGGTTGGTGGTGCCGGAGAAGACACTATTCTGGCCAGGGTTGGTGAAGGTATCGTTACCTCCATCGGTTCTGCCGACTCTCATAAAAATGTACTTGAAAACCCGGATAAAATATCAAAGCTTGTATTGCAGAGAGGTTTGGATGCAGGTACTGCATTTGAGATCCTTTCCATTGATATCGCTGATGTGGACGTAGGAACCAACATCGGGGCGAAACTTCAAACTGACCAGGCGTCTGCTGACCTTAAAGTAGCTGAAGCCAAGGCAGAAGAAAGAAGGGCAATGGCTGTGGCGCACGAACAGGAAATGAAAGCCAAAGCTCAGGAGGCCCGTGCCAAGGTAATTGAAGCAGAAGCTGAAGTACCTAAAGCCATGGCAGAAGCCTTTAGAAGTGGTAACCTCGGTATTATGGACTACTATAAAATGGATAATATCAAAGCCGACACCGAGATGAGGGAATCCATTGCCAAACCTAGTGGCAAATCTTCATCAAAGGATAAAGGCGACAAAAAATAGAAAGGCCTAGTTTAGTTATATTTGAAAAGGCTGTGCTGAAAGGCATGGCCTTTTTATTTGTATGTAAAAGTGCATTATAGAGCACCTTTGTGTGAGATGCTTGGTTCTTGAACATAGAATTTGATAAATAGTGCATTATAGCGCACTATTTGTTGTGTTACATTGTGATTATGACTAAATTTACATCAAAAGAGCATTAAAATGCACTTGGAGGAATTGATAAGAACACTAAAAGAGCGTAGAGAATCCCTCAGTGTTACACAGGAGACTTTGGCCGAATTGGCAGGAGTTGGCCTACGGACTCTCAAACAATTTGAAAGCGGGAAGGGCAATCCTACTTTTATGACCCTGCAAAAGTTAGCTGATGTGTTAGGCCTTGAGCTCTGTTTAAAGCTAAAAAGTATACCCGGTAATAAATGAGAAGTGCTAGAATATTATTTAAAGATGAAGAGGCAGGCGTTTTAACACAACATGACGATGGCTCTTTTACTTTTAGCTATAATCAAAGCTGGATGGAAGATTCGGCTAAGCCTGGTATTAGCCTCACACTACCAAAAAGCAAGCAGACCTATCAATCAAAATTTCTATTCCCTTTTTTTTATAACATGTTACCAGAAGGTGCTAATAAACAAGTAGTCTGTAAATACAACAGGATTGACTTTGATGACTACTTCGGACAATTAATGGTTGTCGGAAAAAGTGATACAATCGGAGCAGTTAGGGTTATAAAAGATGAAACCAGATGAGCTTGCCCATAATAAAGTACTGCCCGGGCACACTGTCTGAGGGCTTTGATACCTATAGCCAAACTTGCTTAAAGAGACTATTTAACGGGAGAAAGGTTCATCATATTTTGCCCTATGATTCTCCCGCTTCCAATCCGGAAACAGATGAGGTTTTCGAGGACAGTAGAAAGACCATTTCCATTTCAGGTGTGCAGGAGAAGTTCTCGGTATTACAAGACAAGAATAAGTTAAGGCTGGTTAAAGAGGGTGAGCGAGGAACGCATATCCTTAAACCCATACCTGTTGTGGGCAAAAGGAATGACCAAATGCCGGCCAACGAACATTTGACCATGCAGATTGCTCGACAGGTTTATGGAATCGAGACCGCTGAAAATGGATTGATTTTTTTTAAAAATGGTACTCCTGCATATATTACCAAACGGTTTGACATAAAAGAAGATGGAACCAAATTGGGTCAGGATGATTTCGCTTCATTAGCAGGTCGAACTCCGCAAACTCACGGAGAACATTATAAATATTTGGGAAATTACAGCGAATTATTCCAGTTGATGGAAACTTATTTGCCAGCCTACAAACTGGAAGCTCCGAAATTGTTAAAGGTTCTTATTTTCAATTATCTTTTTTCAAATGGAGACGCCCATTTTAAAAACTTTTCCATTTTGGAAACTTCAATGGGAGATTACAGGCTAAGTCCGGCTTATGATCTGCTCAATAGTCGTATCCATGTACAGGATCAGGATTTTGCTTTGGATGATGGTCTGTTGACAAGAAATATGGCTCAGGGGAAAATCGGTCAACAGTTCGCTATACTTGCAGAAAAGTCGGGTATTAGCAGGAAAGCTTTTGATAACATAATGTCCTTGATGTTAACTCATTCTGACAAGGTGGAACGTTTGGTAAAGGCTTGTTTTCTTAATGGTTCAACAAAGAGAAACTTTTGGCAAGCCTATCAGGGACGTTTGAAGCAGCTTTCCAAAACGTAATAAGGATGGATTAATTAACCGGCTCAAACTCAGAGAAAAGCTGGCTGAATTCTTTAATGTTCACCGGCTTCTCATATTCGCATACCTTCCTGAACCTATCCCAAAGCTCAAGTACAGCTTTGTTTTGATGTGCTTTTTCCATGGCAATGGCTGATTTCCACTCAAAAATTTCTATAAAACACCCGTCATCAGATTTCATGACTACAGGTTCACGTTCTGTAACCAATCCTTCCCTTTTTAATACAGGAATATGGCTCTCGATCACTTTCTCAAGCTCTTTTGCCTTGCCAGGCAACGGACGATATGCTACAATGACTATTTTACCCATAAGTTTCTATATTTTTGGCCTGTTGAGTTAATATAGGAATACTTTCAATTAAACGCAGGGTCAGAAGGGCATATTTTAGCATTGGAGGTGTTACCCATACTGATAATCAGATATATATAATCTGATCGGAGTAAAATATAACAACTCTGCAGATGAAGCGTTTCTCTTGCGAGTTGGCTAAATAAAGTTTTTAATGAGTAACAGAACAGGTAAAGTGATCATTGTTCTTTTAATGCTTTTAAGGATATCCATGCCGGTGGAGGCACAGGAGGTTTCTTTAATAGACTCACTAAGAACCAAACTTGAGCAGGTCGCTGATACCACACGAATTGACGTGCTGTTCATCCTCTCTATGAAATACCAGCATTTCAAGCCCGATTCTGCCATGTATTTTGCCAAACAAGCCCTCAAAGAAGCGGAAACCGTTGAGTACCCAAAGGGGCAGGGCGATGCTCTCATAAGTATAGGAAGGCTAAAACGGGACAAGGGAAACTACAGCGAGGCACTGGAAGACATCTTTCGATCATTGAAAATATATCAATCAATCGCTGATTCCATACAGATCGGTAATGCCTTTAACGATATAAGTATTGTCTACGCATATTCAGGGGATTACGATAAATCTTTAGTTTATTTTGAGCAGGCGCTTGTTATTTTTCAGCAAACAGGCAATGAGAAGGGTGTCTCTCAGGCACTAAATAATATTGGTCTTATTTACCTCGAGAAGAATGATCTGGAGAAGGCCGAGGAGTACATGTTGCGTTCACTAAGTATTAAGAAAAAGAGAAATGATCTTCAGGACATTTCAAGCGGATATGCTAACCTGGGATCAGTTATGGAACAGAGCGGCCAGAAAGAAAAGGCTCTGCATTACTACAAACAGGCTAATGATCTCTTTTTGCAAACCAATAACAAAACAGGCCTGGCCAGCAACTACATTGCAGTGGCTCGGCTGGAACTGGACGTAGGCAATATAAGCCAGGCCAATAATTATGCCCTTGATGCCCTTGCCACTGCTGAGGAGGTCGACTCCAAACCCTTTATGGAAGAAGCGAGTGGTTTACTGGTGGATATAGCTGAGATAAATGAGGACTATAAAGCCGCATTTAAATACCTGAAGATCAACAGTTCTATGAAGGATAGTCTGTATAATGAAAACAACTCACGCCACCTTGAAGAGTTAAAGGCAAAGTTTAATGAAGAAGAAAACCTGAGAGAAATTGCGCTGCTCAAGAAGGATCAGGAAATCCAGAAGGCAAATATCAGGCAGAAAGATATTCTCACTTATTCACTGATTGTGGTTATTTTTCTCTCACTTGTCATACTGGCTCTTGTTTATGTAGCCTACAGGGTCAACAAGAGGAAAAAGGAAATGCTGGCTTTTAAAAATGAGAAAATCCGAAACCAAAAAGAGGATTTGATAAGGCTGAATCAGGATAAAGATCAACTCTTTTCTATTATTTCACATGATATTAAAAGTCCACTCAATTCTCTAAGAGGATTTTCCCACCTGCTCATCAACCATATAGATAAAATATCACAAGACGAGATCAAGGAGATGGGCAGTCAGATTAATCAATCGTTGGAAAACCTGAATGAGCTTTTGGATAATCTGCTGGCCTGGTCTACCCGGCAGTCAGGACAGGCCAAGCTTAATATAGCGGAAATAGAACTCAATGAACTGATCGGAAAAAATATAGCCCTGTATAATCTGACGGCTTCATTCAAACAGATCAGGTTAGTGAATGACTCTGAGGAGCATGTGGTGGCACTGGCTGACTATAACTCTGTTCATACCATATTGCGCAACCTGATATCAAACAGTTTGAAGTTTTCATACCCTAACAGTGAAATTGTAATTACAGCAAAGCAAAATAAGGATTATGTATCTGTTACGGTAAAAGATGACGGAGTAGGAATGTCGGAGAAGGTAATTTCCAAGCTTTTTGACCTGAGCAAACAAAAAAGCCAAAAAGGCACTTCAAATGAAAAAGGTACAGGCTTTGGGTTAGTTTTATGCCAGCAACTAGTACACGAAAATAATGGTACCATTATGGTCAAAAGTGATGTGCGGATGGGGAGTGAGTTTACCTTCACTCTTCCGGCCCCACCTCCAAATTCACCTGTAGTATCTCATGAAGCTATAAACAGCGAAGCTTAAAAAAGCGGCAGATACAACTATTGAAATAATAACTACAGAGATAATTCTGACAACTTCAGTCCTTCTTTCTTTTATGATCTTACTTCTTACCTGCTGCAGCTGCGCGGCTGATGCTTTTCGATAAATGAGGTGCTCCTTTTTAGAAACTTTGAGATAAATCTCCTTCATTTTGAAGTATCCGGGTTTGCTGAGCAAATTACCGTTGTTCCGTAATCGGGCCATCATGTCGTAGATATGTCCTGCACCGCCTGCCATAGTTTTAAAAATACAAAGTACTGGTTCGTTTTGAAAACTCTGTTGAAAGAATTACCCAAACCTGTGTATTTAATTTTTACTAAGGTTCATTAATTCATGTCACAACACATATTGGAAGCATGGTATAGCTTTTGAAGAATCTTATGGGTAAATAGAAATTAGAACTATGATTCTTCGAAATCTAAAATATTGGCTGCTGTTAGTGCCCTTCATACTTCTTGAGTCGTGTGCCACCAATCCGGTAACAGGCAAAAAGGAGTTTATGTTGCTATCCAAGCAACAGGAAGTAGCCATGGGTGAACAGGCCGATCCCGGGATTATTAATCAATTTGGCCTGTATGATGACCAGCAGTTGCAGAACTTTATAGATCGTAAAGGTGAAGCCATGGCAAAGATATCACACCGCCCCAATCTTGATTATGAGTTTAAAATAGTAGATTCACCGGTAGTCAACGCCTTTGCATTACCCGGAGGGTACGTTTATTTCACCCGTGGCATAATGGCCCACTTTAATAATGAAGCAGAATTTGCCGGGGTGCTTGGTCATGAGATTGGCCACATTACAGCACGGCATTCGGCACAGCAATATAGTAA
Source organism: Fulvivirga ulvae (assembly GCF_021389975.1). Classification (NCBI taxonomy): domain Bacteria; kingdom Pseudomonadati; phylum Bacteroidota; class Cytophagia; order Cytophagales; family Fulvivirgaceae; genus Fulvivirga; species Fulvivirga ulvae. The sequence continues at coordinate 1,250,669 of NZ_CP089981.1, read as the reverse complement.
ATCCATGGCTGCGCAGCTCGGTCTGGCCGTAGGCTCCGTAGCATCAGAGACCTTCAGGGAGTTTTCTGATTTGGCTCAGACAGGAGTGGGGCTGCTTTTCCTGAAATACGGGCGTGATGACGAACGTCAGTCGGATAAACTGGGCGTGCAGTATTCCACTGAGATTGGGTACGATGCACACGAGATGGCGGACTTTTTCAACACGCTGGACAGGAAGAGGGAAGAAGCCGGGCAGGAGATTCCTGATTTTCTATCAACACACCCCCATCCGCAGGACAGATACCAAACAGTAAAACAGTTGGCTACCCAATGGCAGCAAAAGCTCAATGTTGCAGACCCTGAGGTTAACCGCAACAGCTATTTGAGAATGATTGACGGTCTGGTATATGGTGAAGACCCAAAGCAAGGCTATGTGGAGAATGAAGTATTTTACCACCCGGTTATGAAGTTTCAGTATCCGGTACCTGATGGCTGGAACCTGCAAAATACACCCCAGCAGGTACAAATGGCCTCTGAAAACGGAGATGCCTTAATGATCCTCACACTTTCCGGTGAAAATTCCCTTGATGCAGCCGCTAAAGCTGTACTCAGTAACTATAACCTTGAGCCTGTAAAATCGGATAAAATTAATGTCAATAGCTTTCCGGCTATTGCCATGGTGGCAGATCAGCAACAACAACACCAGACCTTGCGTACATTAACCTATGTAATAGAGGGTGACGGAAGGATTTACACTTTTATATCGGTAACAACCATAAATGATTTTAATACATATCAGCCAGTATTTCAGAGAACAATGGGTGATTTTGAAAGGCTGACAGACCCGGCCAAAATCAACGTAGAGCCCAAAAGAATAGATATTAAAACCGTAGCCAGAAATGGTACATTAGAAAGTGCCCTCAGGTACTACGGTACCGATGAAGATGATCTTTATGAGCTCTCCGTGCTCAATGGAATGTCATTGACTGACAGAGTGGAAAAAGGAATGTTAATTAAAACTATTGATGGATAAACATTGTGTCACGTGAAGTCCCCCGATTTGCTATATTTTGCTCCATTAAGTATAGCATTCACAGGTTTTGGGGGACTTCATGACACTACTTATCAGGCATTCACTTTTACGCTGTCATTGCCGATAAGTATTGCCTCTCCAAACCTGCCTTTTGGATCTTTGTTTTCAAGCTTTAATACACCACGCGGACAAACCGAAGAACAAACACCACAACCCACGCAAGACGATCTTACTATGTTCTGCCCCCTTTGTGCATACCACCGCACATCAATGCCCATCTCACAGTAAGTGGAGCAGTTGCCGCAGCTTATGCACTGCCCTCCATTAGTAGTAATTCTGAACCTGGACTTAAACCGCTGTACCAACCCCAGGTAAGCCGCCAAAGGACATCCGAACCTGCACCATACCCGGCTACCCATAAAAGGATAGAAGCCAACACCAACCACACCCGCAAATGCAGCCCCGATCACAAAACCATAAACTGACCTGAGATTGTAGGTATTGATCCCGGCTATTTCGCTACTACCGGTGAAATAAGTGTAAAGCACCCCAAAGGTCATCACCACTACAAATACCAGTACACTATGGATCATCCAGCGCTCTATTTTCCACGATTTCAGCGATTTATCTGAGAGCTGCCTGTAGGGGTCGCCAAGTGTTTCTGCAAGCCCCCCACAACCACAAACCCAAGAACAATACCACCTTTTGCCATAAAAATAGGTGATTACCGGCACCCCGATGAGTGCCAGCACAATTCCCCAGACCAGCATGCCTAAGCCTAATGATCCGCTATGGGTCAGGTTTTCGATGTTGTAATCAAAAAAGAACGTATAGTTTAGCGGCCAGATATTTTTCAGGTCCATACTTGGCCTGTTGAGACGAATCAGGATCTCAGGGATCAGGAAGGCAAATGCTATTTGAAAGAATATTACCGAATATGTCCTGATCATTTGGTATTTGCTGTGGCGGTATTTGATGATCATGCGAATACCCATCACACCAATGGCGAGTGTGTACAAAAAGCCGTAGAAAAACCACTGGCTGGCCTCATTGCCATTCAGTGCCATACTTATAGGGTCTACCAGCTCCATCCAGGTAGTCATATATTCCGGATACCAGTAGAGGATTACATAAAAGCCAATGAGAAGGAAGCCGATGATGTAGCCGACCCAGCCCCTGCCGCTATTGGGGCTATGATAGACGTGGTCATTTTTGATGCCGGGCAGAAGTTCCAGTTTAGGAAAGATGTACATCAGAGCACCCACTACACCAAGACCGATGGTAAGTAGCAGCCATAATAAACTGTTTTCAGAAACCGGGCCAAAACCAGACTGGCGGGTAAGTGCCAGCTTTAGAGCCTTTATTTTATAGTCGCTGTAGCCCTTGTCGTTGACGATATTTGCATTGATGCTGTTTTTGGTATTTTCAAGGTGTTCCTGCAAACCGGCCTTGTCTGCATATTTCTTTTCATGCATCCAACTGGTGTAGTCCTTAAGCTTTTGTGCTTTGAATTGGCCTTCTTCACTATCGTCAAATATGTCAGATATCTTTTCAGTACTGTACCTGATTTCCTGACCTGAAAACTGTGACAGCACATTCTCAATATCCTGATCAGTGATTTCGAATTTCGATGTTATTTTTTTGTTCGAAGATTGTAAATGCTTGTCAATATCCCCGTTAAAGCTGAAATTGAAATCATAGGTTTTGCCCTTCATCGGAGCCAAATCCATAGCCACCGTTTTAAGTTCAGTACTATCAGTAATGGCTTTTGAGAGTGCTGCATCAGTCAGTTTATACTGGTTAAGGAACAACACGGAAATAAGCAGCACCGATGCCACTATGAATAAAGTCATTCCTGCTTTTTGTAATAATTTCATAGTTTTTAATTAAAAAATACCCAGTACTTTTTTTCTTTTAACAGTTACTTTTGCGTCAGGATACTGAGCCTTGTAAGCCTGTATAATATCATCTTCATGAGGTTTGAAGAATTCAGGGTCGAAGTTGGCCTCTTTGAGGTGCTCCATTACATAATCAATGGAGACCTCCGTTTTTAGCCACTTATCAAAATGTTCATGCCTGAGCCGTATCCCGAAAGTATTGATACCCAGAAATGTTTTGCTTTGTTTGTCAAATACAAAATGCATGGCCATTTCCCCTGATTCATGCTCCCAGTAAAACTCATCCTCATGCTCTTTGAGCTTGTTCCACACCCTGCCGTAAGTCTGGTATTCGATGTCAAAAAACTTTGCAGAGTTAAACCACGGGCCAGGTTGGTAAGCTGTTTTGTTTCCACAAATCGTTTGGGCCACCGTTTCGCCCATCATCCTGCCGGTATACCAGACCTGCTCCACTGGCGCACGTCCTGGGAAGGGATTTTTATGCTCTGCACAATCACCAATCGCATAAATATCGGGAATATTGGTTTCCAGAAATTCATTGACCAAAATACCGCGATTGGTTTCTATAGGCGATTCTTTCACCAGCTTGACGTTAGGGTGTACACCGGCTGTGAGGCCAACAAACTGACAGGCAATTTCCTCACCATCTCCTGTAACGACCGCACTTACCCGGCCATGATTATCGGCCAGTATTTCTTTAAGCTCAGTTTTGAGCCTCAGGTCTATATGGTGCTTTCTGATATGGCGGCTGATCATGGCGGCCTCCTGATTCGGCAATACATTATCCCAAAACTCCGCTTCCCTGACCAGCAAGCTTACAGGAATATTTCTGGAGTTGAGCATTTCAGCCAATTCTATTCCGATAAGTCCGCCACCGACTATTACGCCTCTCTCAATGTTTTGGGTATGTTCTTCTATCCTTTTCAGGTCCTGCAAGCTTACCATGCCACTGACACCCTTCAGGTCTTGCCCCGGCCACCCAAACTTGTTGGGCTGTGATCCGGTGGCCAGTATCAGTACATCGTAAGTAAGCGGTTCGTTCTGGTCAAGTGTAAGCCTGTGAGCCGCTGTGTCTATGCTTTTAACAAAATCCCTGACCAGGTTGATGCGGTTTTTCTTCCAAAACCAGTCCTCATAGGGTTTGGTATGCTCATATTTCATATGCCCCATGTAGATGTACATCAGGGCAGTCCGCGACCAGAAGTGCTCAGACTCTGCGGATATTACGGAGATATCAAAATCGCTGTTTTTGCGAATATGCCGGGCGGCTGTAATGCCCGCTATGCCATTCCCGATAATCACCACATGCTTCATAGTAAGTTAGTTTAAACAGGATGTTGACTTCTACGAATATAATGTCCGTGGTGTTCAATAAAATAGATGAGATGTCAACAGCCCGACATGAACCTTTAAATTACAATTTACCGAATTGAGGTCACATACTAAATTGACAATATGTCTGTTCACTGACAAACTACCTTAGGAACCTTTCCGTAAACAGGCCTGGATACAAATACAATAATTATGAAAAAGTTTGTCGTTGCATTTTTATTTGGCATATCGCTGACACCTGCCGTTGGTTTTAATCTTGATAGTTTTTTTAAGCAATCAGATGCTTTTTTAAAGAAGTATGTGCAAAATGGAAAAGTAGCCTATAAAACTATCAATAGCCAGTTTTCCGAAATAGAGTCGCTATATAAAACAATCGGTGAGGCAGATCTTTCCGCAGCCTCCGATACCGAGGCGAAGGCCTTCTATATCAATGCCTATAACCTGATTGTGATCTATCAGGTGTCAAAATACTACCCCCTCAAGTCACCCCTCGATCAAAGTGGCTTTTTTGACAAGGTGAAACATACCGTGGCAGGAACACCTATGACCTTGAATTTTCTTGAGATTAAAAAACTAATATTGGCTTATAAAGACCCCAGAATCCATTTTGCCCTGGCTTGTGCCGCCGTAAGCTGCCCGCCACTGGCAGATTTTGCCTACATGCCCGGCCAGCTCGATCAGCAGTTGGATACCCGTACAAAGCTTGCACTCAATGACCCGGTTTGGCTGAGAGTAAGGCCAGATCAGAAGAAAGTACAATTATCAAAAATATTTGAATGGTACCATAAAGATTTTGTGATGGGAGGGGAAAGCTCAGTACTCGAATTCATCAATAAGTACCGCACCAAGAACATACCAACCTCTTATGCCATTGCCTATTACGAATACGACTGGAGCCTTAATGAGCGGTAGATTGGCAATGCCTCCTCAAAACTTCTGCTGATTGAGATAATTGATAAGCTCTTCAAGGGTATTGGTAGCTACAATGCCCTTGTTTTCCACTTCCCAGCTCAGGTTTTTTGAGGCCATAATCCTAATCTGAAAATCACCCTCACTGCTAATCTCGTAACCGTTTCTTTCCAGAGCATTTTTTGTCCAGAGATATTGATAGCCTGCCCCTTGCAGCGAAACCTTCTTGCCCAGGCTTTTCTTTTTCAATTGACCGGTTTTAAGGTCAAAACCTTTGAGCTCAAACACCCTGTCAATGGCTCCGTTAAGCACCATATCTTCAGGGAACCCTGAAATGACCGGCGCCTGATGACCTGCCAGCCACAGGCGGTCAGCCGATTGCAGGGCCAGGTCGAGTTCGTGCGTGGCTATCAGTATGGATTTCCCTGTTTTACGCGTCAGGTCTTTCAGTAAGTTGATGATAGCCACCCGGTTGTTCAGGTCAAGGTGGGCTGTAGGTTCATCCAGTATCATGATCGGGGTGTCCTGGCATAGTGCCCGCGCAATCATCATTTTCTGCAATTGACCGTCGCTAAGCTCATGCACTTTCTTATCCACGTATGCCGATACCTGTGCGAGGGTAATGGACTCTTCAATTTTTCGAAGATCATTATTACTAAAATCAACCCGCCAGCCCAGATAAGGATACCTGCCCAACCCTACAAGCTCCCAACCGGTCATATTTCCGGCATTGATACCATCCGTGAGCACCACGCTCATTTTAGTAGATAGCTCCGCAATTGAAATAGTAGAGAGGTCAACATCTTCAATTCTGACCTCACCGGCTAAAGGTTTTTGTACTCCTGCGATGGTTCGTAGCAAAGTCGATTTTCCCACTCCATTAGGTCCCATAAAGCAAACCAGCTCTCCATGTTTGAGGTGGAGGTTGATATTTTTCAACACCACCAGCTCCCTCTTTTTGGTGTGATAACCTACGGCAAGATCTTTAATTGCCAGGGCGATATCGTTGTTGTCTACTTCTGTCATCCCGAAAAAGAGTGTTTAATGCTGCCCCTGCGCAATATTACCCAGATGACCACCGGAGCGCCAAAAAGTGAAGTTATGGCATTGATGGGTAACACATGCTCACTGCCGGGAAGCTGCGAAATAATGTCGCAGATCAACATGACGATAATGCCACCCATGGCTACGGCAGGGATTAATATCTTATGATTGGAGGTATTGAACAGCAGCCGGGTAAGGTGAGGGATGGCGATTCCGATAAAAGCAATGGGACCGCAGAAAGCTGTAATACTTCCCGCAAGCAGACTGGTGCTGATAATGATCCAAAAGCGGGAAGTTTTGATGTTGATCCCCATACTTTGAGCATAGTTTTCACTTAAGAGCAGAGCGTTGAGTGGTTTTACCATTATAAAAGCAATGGCTATACCCAAACCGGCAATAATCCAGAGTACAGTGATTTCGTCCCAATTGAGTCCGCCCAGACTTCCAAACGTCCAGAAAAGGTATACTTGAATTTCCTCCCCACTACTGAAAAACTGCAAAATACTAACTATTGCCCCGGTCAGGCTGCCAAACATAAGGCCAATGATGAGCAGCGTCATGCTGTCACGAATTTTCAGCGAAACAACTACTACCAACAGTAGCACCAGTGCAGAGCCCAAACTTGCGGCGGATACCACCAGCCAGCTTGTAAGCCCGGAGGCAACAAGGCTCCCGGTGATGGAGATACCCGCCAGTAGCAGTAGCGCCACACCCAGACTTGCACCCGAGCTAATGCCTAGTACAAAAGGTCCTGCAAGAGGATTTCTGAAAAGCGTTTGCATCAGCAGGCCGCTGATGGATAATGCCGCGCCCACAGCTATGGCAGTAATTGCTTTGGGTAGCCGGAAATTAAGGATGATGTTTGTCCAGCTATTTTTGCTCGCAACACTGCCCGTCAGCACATTCAATATTTCATCAAAAGGAATGGAAACACTGCCCAGGCTGATATTCACGACGAATAATACCAAAATCGAAAATGGCAGCAGCAATGTTAATTTTATGGTGTACGATCTATTCAATCAGCGGTGTTTTTTGATTCATCCTTCATTTTTAATACCCGTAAATCTAGCAACTTTTGCTTATACCCTTTAAGTCTGTTGGGTTACACCGTTTCTTAGTTCAGCTTTTCGTAAAAGTAAAGCTCATTATCTGGCAGTAATTCAGGGTGGAAGATCCTTATCAGGTCGGCCAGGATCAGGTCAGGCCTGAGGTAGCCAAGCTCGAGGTATTCATTGCCGCCTGTGGCTCCTATGCGTGCATTGTAGCTGTACACATTTCCATTTTTAAAAGCATCAAACCGGGAGTACCTTTGGTCGGCCTGTTTGATCTCTTCCAGTGAATTATAAGAGGCAACTCCCACCCAGTAGTCAGCATCATGTGCCTTTTCATAAACCGACTCAAAGCTTAATTCCAGAAATCCGGTGGTTGAGTCCTGCCACAAATAATTGGCTCCGGCATCGGCAAACAACTTAGCCGCATTGTTTTCCCCGCCCGGGAGGTACCAGGTATCACCGTAGACCACACCACTATATAAGGTAGGCATGGAGTCTGCCTTTGCGGCTTTTGCTCTCATTGTATTGTAGTTACTTTCAATAGCGTTGAACACAGAGTCTGCCATGTCTGTTTTGTTAAAAAACAAAGCCATGAATTTAATCCACTCCGCACGTCCCAGAGGATGCCGCTCAAGGTATTCCGCATTGATAAGTACCGGTATTCCGGCCTGGTTCATCTTGCGGAACTGTCCATAGTCGCCGGTAATTGTATAGGCCATTACAGCCTCGGGATCCAGCTCCAGCAGGCGCTCAATGTTCATTTCCTTATCTATGCCCAGCTCAGTTACATAACCGGAATCAATTCTGCTGCGCATGTTAGCAGAGCTGATGTAGTCTGTAGTAGTAAAGCCTGTCAGGCTCTGCGTTTCATTAATATAGTCAAGCAAGGGAATATGCGTGGTAGAGGTACAGACAATGCTTTTTATGGGCACTTCCACTATCTGAACATCGCGGTCGTGTGCCGGAATTTCCTCTCCTCTGGGCACGAGCAAATATTTAAAACCTTCTTCCGCACCCTGATAGGGCCTGGGTACCTCCACAAAAGGATAACCTTCTTTTAAAGAAACCCTGAAACCAGTGGCATACTGAATATTAACAGGAGTTTCTGTTAATATTTCTTTGCTTTTCCGCTCCTTATCAGAGTGGTTGCAGGCTATGGCTAAAATGGAAAAAACAATAATCAGAACCTTTAACTTCATCGGTCGGTGCTTTTAGTTGAATACAGAACAATATTAACCATTTTGTTTAGAGCTATTCAATTCTTTCCTAACTTTGAGCCGATTATTGGTTCATGATCAGTCCTTACGGCATATCATGATGAAAAGGGAATCCGGTGCCTCAGTGTGTTACTGATCATTCCGGAGCTGTCCCCGCAACTGTAATCCCGACCTGTACACCAGTACAGATAATACGCTTTGATCATCTTTGCCACTGTCCTGACCTGTCGGGATGGGAAGGTCCTCAAAGTCGGGTAAGCCAGGAGACCTGCCAATAGTTTTATATCTGGGCCTTCGGGAGTTGAGGCTTTAAGAAGTGAACGCTATGTTATCCATCATTTCGCCCATTTCTTAATGGCTTCTATTTAAGGCTCATTAACACGTTGTCGAATGAGTTATCTGCGAATTCTATTATTACCTTTGGTTACAGGCATCTTCGTTCAGCATGTGGCTGCCCAGGAAGATACCACGGCGTTGGTTCTGGATGAGATCAGCATTGAGGGAACGCGTCTGGAGAAGTTTACCATTGGTGAAAAGGTGGAGAAAATTTCACCTGTACAGAGAGAAGCTACGGAGTACAGTAACCTGTCTGAGTTATTGACCAATTTGTCAGGAGCCAATATCAGGTCTTATGGTGTGAGTGGACTTTCAACTCCTTCTGTAAGAGGCACTGGAAGTAATCATACTGCTGTTTTTTGGGAAGGTATAAACCTGCAAAGTCCGACCAACGGTAGCCTTGACCTCACTTTAATGCCAGTAAGCTTTGTGGATGACGTATCTCTCCAGTATGGTGGTGCAGGGTCCCTTTTCGGCTCGGGTACCCTGGGTGGGGCCATTCATCTTGGTACGGAGGCTGCAATGCAGGAAGGCTTTGGTGGTAAGATATTTCAGCAAATAGGCAGTTTTGGCAGTACCTATACGGGCGCGAATGTCAACTGGAAACATCAAAAAGTGCGGGCATCTATACGTGGCTTTGTGAACCATGCCGACAATGATTTTACCTATTTCAACCGTTACACAACCCGGGAAGAGGAGCAAAACAATGCCTCCATCGATCAGCATGGTATATTGTCAGAATTATACTACCAACTCAATGGAAACAGTGATATAAGCCTGAAATATTGGTATCAGGACAACCTGGTACATATTCCGGACCCGGCTTCTGCCTCAGGTGATGCAAGGGAAACCCAGGCTGATGAATTTCACAGAGCGGTTTTAAAGTGGAAGAGCCAAAACAGTAAAAGGATGTTCCGCGGACAATCGGCTTTATTGGTCCACCACCTGGACTACGACGACAAATTAACCGAAGTGTCCACCACACAATCCCTGTCATGGGTCAGTGAGATTGAAGCTACTTATAAACTGGATAAATCTACATGGCTCGATGCAGGTATAAACAACACTTACGATCAGGCGGAGGTGGACAGTTATGCAGGTGAAATACCTTCCAGAAACCAGACAGGCCTGTATGTTTCAGCCAAAAGGCTATTTGCGGAAAGGCTGGAGGCCAACCTGGGCTTGAGGGAGACATTGAGTGATGGTGACCTTTCACCAGTGATGCCCTCCCTGGGATTGAACTACTCGCTAAATAACGACTTCTCTTTGAAATCAAAGGTGGCCCGCAGCTATCGAATCCCTACTTTCAATGACCTGTACTGGAAAGGGGCCGGAGCAGTTGGTAACCCTGATCTGGAACCCGAGCTGGGGTGGAGTACGGAACTGGGTATATTATCTGAAAAGCGGTTTGGTAACTCACAACTTTCCGTTGAATTAACAGGCTATAGTAATACCATTTCACAATGGATTCAGTGGGTGGAAGTAGAATCAGTATGGAGCCCGGTCAATGTGCAGAAAATCTGGGCACGAGGGGCAGAGCTTATTTTAAAATATGGATACAGACTGTCAGACGACTGGAAGCTACAGTTTTGGGGCAATTATAGTTATACAAAATCCACCAAGCAGGAGATCAGTGAGGGCGGTAATCTACAAGAATTGGATAAACAGGTAATCTATACGCCTTTGCATCAAGGGAAGGCTTCGCTGAATTTAGTCCATGCACATTTCACATTAGGAATAAACCAGCTCTATATAGGCGAGCAATATGTTACCGGAGATAATAGAAGATCAATAGACCCTTACACACTGACCGGAGTTTCAGCTTCTTATAAGTTCTTGTTATCTCAAAAACATACATTAAGAATCTCAGGTCAGGTAAAAAATGCCTTTAACGAAGACTATGAGATCCGTAATGCACGGCCTATGCCACGAAGGAACTATCATTTAAGTATCATATATCAATTTAATTAGAGAATAAACCAAAATGAAAAACCAGTTTTTAAAACGCGTATTATTTGGCCTTTTAGTGGCCACCTCCAGCTTGTTCGCGTCATGTTCTGATGATGACAGTGTGGGGCCATTGCCTGGTCAGGAAGGCTTTTTTGTGATCAATGAAGGCGGATTTGGCAATGGCGACGCCAGCCTTTCATATTTTGACAAGGCTACCAATACTATGATCAATGATGTATTTCTTGAAAATGCGGAAAGGCCCTTGGGGGATCAGGCGCAATCAATGAGCATCTATAATGGTAATGGTTATATTGTAGTTCAAAACTCAGGTAAGATTGAGGTTATTAATGCTGAGAATTTCGGTTCATTGGGAACAATTAACAAGGATGCAGGGATAGTTTCCCCACGGTATTTTCTTGGTATAGACCAAAATAAGGGCTATGTAACGGATTGGGGTGCAGACGGCGTAACAGGAACGGTTAAAGTTATCGACCTGAATGCTCTTGAAGTTACCAAAACCATTGACGTTGGCCAGGGAGCTAATGAAATGGTCAGGTTAGGAAATAAAATATATGTAGCCAACAACGGAGGCTGGGGATACGACAATAAAGTTGTGATCGTTGATATTAATACCGACCAGGTTGTTGGTAGCATTACTGTTGGGGATAATCCTTCAGCATTGAAAGTAGACCGAAACAATAATATTTGGGTAACAGGTAGTGGCAAGACAGTTTACAATCCTGACTGGTCAGTGGATGAGGCCAACAGCACCCCTGCTTTCCTTGCTAAAATTGTAAATGATGAAGTAGCCCTGAAGTTAGATGCAGCCAGCGTATATACGGGGCTTGGCAGACTGGTGATGAACAATGCAGCAGACCAGCTCTATTTCAACTATTCAGGTGCAGTATATACCATGAGCATCGACGCCACTGAGTTACCCGCTTCACCATTTATCGATAAGTCCTTTTATGGCCTTTCTGTCGACCCTTCAACCGACAATGTGATTGGAACTGAGGCTCCTAACTTTAGCTCGGCCGGTACAGTCTACCGATATGATAATACAGGTAAGCTGATCGACCAATACACTGCAGGTATTGCACCTAACGGATGCGCATTTAAATAATTAAGATAAACCAGAGACATTTTGTAGAGGCTTTAATACCCTGCTTTTATCAATCCTATTTGGATTAAGTTTGTGGGCATGAAGTAATTAAGGCTTCTATAGAATGGGTTTACAACTAACCAATGATTATATGACCGATATTGCCACAAGAATAGAAAAATCGAAAACCTCAATTTTCAAAGCTGTTTTTCCCAACACCACCAACCATTACGATACCCTATTTGGAGGTACGGCATTGCAACTGATGGACGAAGTGGCTTTTATTACGGCCACCCGGTTTTCCCGGAAGCGTGTAGTTACTGTTTCTTCAGAACGAGTGGATTTTAAACATCCTATACCGGCAGGCACATTGGTCGAGCTGATCGGTACGGTATCCCATGTGGGTAAAACAAGCCTGAAAGTGCAGGTTGATATTTTCATTGAGCAGATGTACAGTGAAGACAGGGAGAATGCTATTCAGGGTGAATTCACCTTTGTGGCTATTGATGATGATAAAAAACCGGTGAGCGTACTGTAATGCAAAGCGGGAAGGGGAGCAAGGAGGAAGAGCCGATGTATTACATTGAAAATGGCTTGTATGTATTCACTGAGGCCTATCACCTCAAACGGGGTTATTGCTGCCAGAGTGGGTGCAGGCATTGTCCCTATGGTTTTAAAAAGAAGAAAAAATGATCATTTTCATATCAGGCGGGGAAAGGAGTGGGAAGAGCAGGTATGCTCAGGAGCTGGCACTTTCCAAAACAGATACACCCTATTACCTGGCAACCTCCAAGATCTGGGACGATGATTTTGAAGAAAGGGTGAAGCGGCACAAGCAGGAGCGGGATGAGCGTTGGACGAATATCGAAGAGCAGTTTGAGCTTGCAAAGGTATTGCCTGAACATGGAGTAGTGGTAGTAGACTGTATTACGCTATGGCTCACCAATTACTTTTCAAAATACAAAGGCGATAAAGAAGCCATAATGAAAGAGGCGAGAGCAGAGGTGGCTAAGCTTTTTGATTATCAAGGCGTACTGATCATCATTACAAATGAGCTGGGCATGGGCCTGCATGCCAGTACCAAGGCCGGGCGCGATTTTGTGGAGTGCCAGGGCTGGATCAATCAATTTATTGCAGCAAATGCAACGGAAGCGTACTTTATGGTTTCAGGAATCCCTTTAAAAGTTAAATGATATGGCAAGTATAAAACCATGCAACCGCGAGATACTGAGCAAAATTCAGCATAAAATAGACCACAAAACCAAGCCACTGGGAGCGTTGGGTGCCCTGGAGGAAATCGCACTTCGGGTAGCTCTTATCCAGCAAACGGATGCACCGCATTTGACAAAGCCGGGTATGGTAGTATTTGCAGCCGATCATGGCATAGCGCGGGAGGGGGTCAGTGCTTTTCCGCAGGAGGTAACCGTACAGATGGTACAGAATTTCCTTCATGGAGGTGCTGCCATTAATGTATTTTGCAAACAGCACAATATTGAGCTACACATTGTAGATGCGGGCGTTAATGCAGACCTTCCCGATTACCCTAACCTTATACAAAAACCGGTTGGAAAAGGCACTGCCAGCTTTTTGTCAGAGAAGGCCATGAGCCTGGAAGCATGCGGACAGGCCTTTAAGTCAGGAGAGGAAGTGACCTTTAAAATTTCCCAGTCCGGCAGCAACATTATTGGCTTTGGTGAGATGGGCATTGGCAACACATCCTCAGCCAGCATGCTCACCAGCCTGCTTTGCCAGTTGCCTTTGGCAGATTGTGTGGGCAAAGGAACAGGTTTGAACGAGTCCCAGTGGCAGAAAAAGATAGATATACTTCAAAATGCCCTGAACTTTCACAGACTATCACCCGAAAGTGACAGCATAGATATACTGACCACATTCGGAGGGTTCGAGATCGCGATGATGGCCGGCGCCATGATGAAGGCCGCTGAGCTGGGTATGGTAGTACTGGTAGATGGTTTTATAGCCACATCAGCTTTTCTGGTGGCGCATGCGCTACAGCCTGCTATACTTGATTATGCCATCTTCTGCCACGTTTCTGAAGAACCCGGCCATAAAAAGGCCCTTGATTTCCTGGATGCAAAACCTATTCTTCATCTCAATATGAGGCTTGGTGAGGGTACAGGTGCGGCAGTGGCCTATCCGGTAATTCAGTCAGCCGTTAATTTTCTCAATGAAATGGCCTCTTTTGAGGAGGCCGGCGTTTCTGAAAAAGACGAAGTGAAGCCGGTATGAAACACGAAGTCCGGCTGTTTTTTACCGCGCTGATGTTCTATACCCGTATCCCATGCCCGAAATGGGTGGATCATTCGGCAGAATACCTCAATCAGTGCACAAAATATTTTCCCTTGATCGGGTGGCTGGTCGGTAGCGCATCGGCTCTGGTGCTGTGGCTGGCTATGTTCATTTTTCCGGCATCGGTAGCCGTTATATTATCTATGGTTACAGGTATACTCATCACCGGGGCTTTTCATGAAGATGGCTTCGCTGATGTGTGCGATGGATTTGGAGGAGGCTGGACAAAATCAAAGATCCTTGCGATCATGAAAGACAGCCTTATAGGTGCGTATGGGGTAACGGGGCTTGCACTCATTTTACTGATGAAATTCTCGCTGGTTTCAGCCATAGCGCAACAAGTGCAAACAGGGCTGCTTTTCGGCATATTGATCGCTGCGCATACCGTAAGCAGGCTGGCGCCTGTTTTTATAATATACTTTGGTGAATATTCAAGGGAAGATGCCAGCAGCAAAGTAAAACCTGTGGCCAAAAAATTATCGGCAATCAATTTTGTGGTTGCCATTGTTATAGGGTTGTTGCCCATAATACGGCTACAGAGCCCGTGGTATTGGCTCATACTTTTTCCTGTTCTGCTGGCTACCTGGTTTTTGTATCGTTATTTTTATAAGTGGATTGAAGGATATACCGGCGATTGCCTCGGAGCTACGCAACAGGTAACAGAAATAATTTTCTATCTTTCAATGTTTGTTTTATGGAAGTTTATCTGATCCGACATACCACCCCACACATAGAAAAAGGAGTTTGCTATGGTCAGTCCGACCTTGATCTGGTAGAGACCTGGCAAGAGGAGTTCCAAACCGTGGCTGGAAAGCTGCCAGGCCAGTTTGATGCCTATTATACGAGTCCCCTGAAACGATGCATGCACCTTACCATGCACCTTACTGAGGATTTTTCCACTGACCACCGGTTGATGGAGTTTAACTTCGGCGACTGGGAAATGAAAAAGTGGGATGACATCCCCAAAGCACATATTGACCCGTGGATGAAAGATTTTGTTAATGTTACCGTGCCATCGGGTGAAAGCATGGCGGCAATGAATGAGCGGGTCAAAGCTTTTTTTTCAGAGCTGGTAGCTAAAGATTATAAACGAGTGGCCGTAATCACGCACAGCGTGGTTATCCGGATCGTTCTCTGCCATGTAGAAGGCCTGCCCTTGACAAGAGCCTTTGAAAGACCATTAACCTACGGAGATGTGGTAAAAGTGGAGTTGAATGAACAGGTTTTTACAAGTAATTGATAAGATCAAATGCCTAAAACACCAATAACTATTAGCTGGAGCGGAGGAAAAGACTCTGCTTATGCCTTATTCCGTGTCATGGAGACCGGGGCATACGATATCAGAAGCCTGCATACTGTTTTTGACTCCGAATTAAAAAGGGTTGGCTTGCATGGAGTGCACGAACATTTGATTGAAGTCCAGGCTGAGGCCCTTGGCATTCCTCTGGAAAAGATCTACCTGCCCAAAGATAATTCACATGAAGCCTATGAGCGTGTAATTAAAAACTTCTGCATGGCCAAAAAAGAAGAAGGGATAAATCACATCATGTATGGTGACATTTTTCTTGAAGACCTGAAGGCCTATCGTGATAAACAATTAAGTTCGGCAGGCATGAAAGGTGTATATCCGATATGGAAAGAAGACACACAACAACTGGTCGAAGAGTTTGTGGCAGATGGTTTTAGAACGGTGGTATGTGCCGCTAATGCCGCTATGTTTGACAAAGAGCAGGTAGGAAAGACGATCGATGCGGAATGGCTCAACCGTCTAGCAGATGGCGTAGACCCTTGTGGTGAAAATGGTGAGTTCCATACTTTCGTTTATGCTGGCCCGGTGTTTCGTAAGCGAGTTGATTTTCGCCTGGGCGATGTGGTGGAAAAAAGCTACGAGTACAACAAAAAAGAAGATGACGGCGGTCTCACCCCAATGAAGTCCAGCTTTTGGTTTCAGGAGCTTCTATAATCTGATCAGCTCCCTTGCTGCTGCCTGGGGAGTGATTTCACCCAAACCAACCTGCTTCTCCATTTCAGGTATACGCTCGGCTACTTCGGGTTTGTGGTAAAAATTGTTTTTTAGCAGAAAGCCTATGGTTTCGTGCATCCAGTTGATGTTCTGGTGCTTGCGAAGCTGATCCAGGCCTGATCCCATATGGCTGAAATACTCCTCAATCATTTTCCAGATATCGTCCAGACCCTGCCGCGTAACGGCTGAGCAGGTCAATACTTTGGGAGACCAGTCTGTTTCCGAAGGGGGAAATAAATGTAAGGCATTCTGATATTCAGCCCTGGCCTTTTTTGAAGCAGTAATATTGTCCGTGTCAGCCTTGGTAATGGCAATGGCATCCGCCATCTCCATAATCCCCTTTTTTATGCCCTGCAGCTCATCACCGGCACCTGCCAGCATCAGCAGCAAGAAGAAGTCAACCATACCCTTAACAGCAACCTCAGACTGGCCGACCCCGACCGTTTCAATAAAGATGATTTTATAGCCGGCCGCCTCACACAGCAGCATAGTCTCACGGGTTTTGTTGGCCACGCCTCCGAGCGATGCCCCAGTGGCAGAAGGCCGGATATAGGCATTACGATGGTGTGATAGCTGCTCCATGCGGGTTTTGTCGCCCAATATGCTCCCTCCACTCCTTTGGCTGCTGGGGTCTACGGCCAGTACAGCCAGCTTTTTGTCCATCTCTGCCAGATGCAGGCCCATGGCTTCTATAAAAGTACTTTTGCCGACACCGGGTACACCAGTAATGCCTATTCGCTTTGAGTTGCCCGTATAAGGTAAGATCCTGATCAGCACCTGTTCGGCCAGTGCCTGGTCACCCGCAAGATTGCTCTCGATCAACGTAATGGTACGGCTTAGAACTACGGTATTGCCCGCGAGCACACCATCCACATATTCGTTTACACTCAGTCTTTTCCGTCTTGAAGTCATACGCAGCAAATCAAGGCATTAATTTAAATTATATTACTTAAAACTGCCTAAAATTTATATTTTTACTATTGCGTTGCCCAAAATTGGGTCGACTTACATTAACTAACAGTGTCTATGGGAAGGAAATTCTGGATAGATTGTATCCTGGGAACTATCTTTATTTTTGGCATCATGTGGGTGATCTTCAACGTTTCCCAATTCCAGATCTTTGATGCCTTTGATCCGGTGGGTGAAGCATTGGACGATATGGAGATGACCGATGTGGCTTTTTCTCAACTCAGGGAAGACCCGGTTCCGGATACTAACATTGTTATTATTAATATAGGCATGCTGAGCAGGGCCGAAATAGCCCGGCAACTTCAGATCATTAACCAATATAAACCAGCCGTAGTAGGTTTTGACAGCTTTTTCAATTTCAGAAGTGCAGATACGTTAGGTGACCTTGCCCTTAGCAATGCATTTTCAGAGGTGGAAAACCTGGTGATGGTTACCAAACTGCTTCAGTCAGATTCCCTGAAAGTGTTGCGTGAGGGCGATGATATCTATGATTCCCTGGAAGTCTCGCATGATTTATTTCGTAAGGATGCATATCAGGCCTTTGCTAACCTTGATACCGACGCTGAAAATCAGGAAGATTATAAAACCTGCCGAGCCTTCCCTACCAGGCGGATAGTTAATGGAAAAGAACATGTGGCTTTTGCCGTTCAGGTAGCCGAATTATATGATCCGGTAAAAGTGAAAGAACTCAAGCAACGGAATAAACCCACGGAAATAATTAACTACAGGGGCAACCTTGTGGATTTCTTTGGGCGTACAGGTTATCCCAATATGTTTTACGCCCTTGATGTGGATGATGTGTTTAGCGAAAACTTCGTTCCGGAAATGATCAAGGGTAAAATCGTGCTTTTTGGGTTTATGGGGGAGAATTTTTTCGATACCTCCTGGGATGATAAGTTTTTTACGCCTTTGAATAAAAACTATGCAGGTAAAGCCAATCCGGATATGTATGGCGTGGTGGTTCATGCTAATATTGTCTCTATGATCTTAAAGGAGGACTATGTCGATGAGTTGACGGATAAAGAAGGTATAGGCATAATTGTGGCTATATTGATATGTTTCCTTAATGTAGCGCTATTTTCTTATGTTTATTTCAAGGTCCCGGACTGGTATGATGGCATTACCAAACTGGTGCAATTGGCAGAGATAATGCTTATTATATTTTTAATGGTAATTGTTTTCAGTGAATACAGTTTTAAGCTAAATTTGGTAATTACACTTGCTGCGATCGCTTTGGCGGGAGACGGACTTGAGGTCTTTTATGGTGTGGTTAAAAACCTGTTTAACAAAGAAAGTCGGAAACAACTGTTTACCATTCGCCGTAAAAGGGTATAAAAGTATATGGTATTTAAATAATCTTATTTATTACTAAAATCGTAAAATTTTTAAATCAACACGTTGGATGCCTCCGGGTTTCCATTCAGATTATCAAAATCAATTTAAACTCATGGAAAAGAATGTATTTGTTTTAACGTTCATGCTCATTTTTACAGTGGGGACTACCTTTGGACAAGGCTATACTTTTAAAGTACTTGCCAACAAAGGAGCGAATAAGGTAAAATCGGGATCAGAATGGCAAGCGCTTAAAACCGGAGCCTCACTGCAGGATGGAGATGAGCTTATTATTTCAGAAAATGCCTATCTGGGTTTGGTGCATGCGAGCGGAAAGACTCTGGAATTGAAAGCACCGGGGAATCATAAAATTACAGACCTAGCAGCTAAAGTAAGTACAGGAGGGTCAAGCGTAGCCAGTAAGTATGCTGATTTTGTATTAAGTAAAATGTCGGCCGAAGGAAAGAAAAACAGATTGAGTGCCACCGGAGCCGTACATAGAGGTAGTAGTGATGCTATTCAGGTTTTCATGCCCAGCTCGGTAGGGGTGTTTAATGACAATGCTATAATCAGATGGGATTCTCTTGATGGTCAGAATACTTACATTGTTACCTTGAAAAATATGTTTGACGACGTCCTGCTTTCTATCGAAACCAAAGACCCCAATATAGAGCTGGATCTGACTGATGACAAGATTTCCAAAGAGAATGTGGTGTTGTTGTCAGTAGCATCAAAAGGTGATGCTGAAGTGAAATCAGGTACTTATGCTATCAAACGTCTGCCTCAGGCAGATGCTGAGCGTGTAAAAGCCACGCTAAATGACCTTATGTCTGATGTCAAGCAGGAAACAGCGCTCAATAAATATATCCTTGCAGGATTTTATGAAGAGAACAACCTCCTTATAGATGCCCTGACCAGCTATGAGGAAGCCATAAAACTGGCGCCTGAAGTGGAAAGCTACAGAGATGCATATGTAGAGTTCCTGCTTAGAAACAGGTTAAATGAATAGTATTATCAGAAATGAATAAAAAAAAGAGGCTACGAAGCCTCTTTTTTTTGTCTGTTCTCCAACTTCACTTAGCTAACTTTGATCATACTCTTTGTTTCTTTCTTCTCTGTCAGGGGCAGTTTAATGGTCAGGATGCCATCAGCATAGTTGGCACTGATGCTCTCTTGGTTGATGTCTTCGGAAAGTGTAAAGGCCCTTCTGAATTTGCCGTAGTTAGACTCTTGCTTTTGAAGCTTCTCTTTCAACTCATCTTTTAAAATCCTTTCACCACTTATTTCAAGCACATTGTTCTCCAGGTTAATGCTAAAATCTTCTTTTTTCATACCGGGAACAATAAGTTGCAGCTCAATTTCTTTTTCTCCTTTGAAGATATCTACTGCCGGTTTGAAGTTGGCACTACCGTTTGTTTTGTCTCTTAAAACACTCTCGATCAAATCACCAAAAGTACCTGGTACAAAGTCGTTTAATGGGTTGTATCTTACTAATGTCATGGCTTTATAAATTTAAGTTTTATGTTTTTGTTTCACTTTAACTCTACACAATTGAAAATTGTACCAGACCGGATTTTGCCCTCAAAATTCAAATAAATAAGACACAATGTCATTAATTTTCATAATGACTTACGATATTAATGTCAATTTGTCTTGTTTTGACTATTTAGTTTTAGAAAAGGAATTTTATATATTGTGCCGCTAATTGCTAAAACATGAACGATAAGGTCAGGAATTTTTTAAAGACGTTAGGGCCGGGGATTGTATTTGCCGGAATGTGCATTGGTGTGTCTCACCTGGTGCAGTCTACCCGTGCGGGAGCTGATTATGGCTTCGCATTACTCATAGCTGTTATTGCGGCCAACCTGTTTAAATATCCTTTTTTCGAATTTTCTTCTCGCTATACTGGTGCTACCGGGCTAAGTATACTTGATGGCTATGCCAAAGTAGGTAAGTGGATCTTATGGGTTTATGGGATCATGACCCTTGTTACCATGTTTATTGTGAGTGCCGCGGTGACCTTTGTGGCTGCAGGCCTGCTAAGCAACCTTATGGGCTTTGAACTTACTACCAATTGGTGGGCAGCGATCATTTTTGGTGTTTGCATCATTGTGCTGGGCAGTGGCAGGTACGGTGCCCTGGACAGCCTCCTGAAAATCGTAAGCGTCGTGCTGCTGATCTCCACCATTACGGCCGTTGTTGTAGCTTTCGCAAAAGGTCGCCCGGAACCTGTAGAGGGGTTTGTCCCCAAAGAGCTGAACAGTGCCAGCGGATTGATATTCCTAATAGCACTGATGGGATGGATGCCAACGGCGGTAGATATGTCGACCTGGACAGGCCTCTGGGCAGAAGCCAGGATCAAACAAACCGGATATAAACCTACTTTGAAAGAGACGCTGCTCGATTTTAATATTGGCTACTCCATTACTGCCCTGCTGGCCGTTATATTTTTATCCCTCGGCGCATTGGTTATGTACGGCAGTGGCATTGAGATGTCCAATAGCGCGCCTGCATTTGCCGGACAGTTATTAGGAATGTACACTTCTTCTATCGGTCCCTGGAGTTATTTTATCATTGCCGTGGCTGCTTTTAGCACGATGTTTAGCACATCAATTACTGTGCTTGATGGCTATGGGCGAACTATGGAGCGCATTGTCAAACTGATTTTTGACGGGAAAAAGAAAGTCGGCTACTTCTACTGGGTCGTGCTGATCGCAGTTGGTTCCTTTTTAGTTATATCCCAGTTTTTAAATAATCTTAAAAGCCTTGTAGACCTGGCAACAGTAGTGTCATTTGTGATCGCACCGTTGGCTGCATTTCTGAACTATAAAGTTATATTCTCGAAGGACATAACCGGAGATTTTGTGCCACCAAAATGGTTAAAACTTCTGGCAATAGGAGGACTGATCTTCTTATCAGCCTTTACGTTAATCTATTTTTATGTCCTAATTTGACGTTTTGAAAGGGTGCTGAAAATTTCTTTAAATTTTTAGAAATTATTTTTTGCATATTTTAATTCGAAGTTCTAATATTGCACACCCAAATGAGGGAAACATATTTAAACATTCCCCCTTAGCTCAGTTGGTTAGAGCGGCTGACTGTTAATCAGTAGGTCCTTGGTTCG
This sequence comes from Fulvivirga ulvae, assembly GCF_021389975.1. Taxonomy (NCBI): domain Bacteria; kingdom Pseudomonadati; phylum Bacteroidota; class Cytophagia; order Cytophagales; family Fulvivirgaceae; genus Fulvivirga; species Fulvivirga ulvae. The sequence goes on along the minus strand of NZ_CP089981.1, from coordinate 1,229,062 downwards.
AGCCCAAGAGGGGGAGCAAAAGCCTGACGAAAGTCGGGCTTTTTTGTTTTTGAACGTTTTTTACTTATCTGAGTGCGGTTTTAAGAACCGGAAACGGTTCGATAAATGGGTTTTGAAAATCAATCTTTTTCCTGGAGGATACTCTTATAGGATTTTCCAAGCTGTAGTCTCTCGAATAGAATCTGCGTCTATTTGATCGAAGGAAGAAATTCCTTTTCTAAATGAAAAAACACCCCTGTAGTCCCCTCAAGGGGATCGTGCACCTTTGATCCTGCGTAGTTATTTGGCCGGCAACCTGTAACACCCACCGAATGCCCTGGCATAATTCTTATTTCATAAAGAATTAGCTACTAAACCCTTACACCGCACTATTCCTCCCTCGAGGGAGGTGGCCGCAGGGTGCTCCCCGCAATGCAGGTTCGTAATACTAAACGGTGCAAGTGAACAGTAAACTGTAAATTACGAGTCCTTCCCGATGGTTCTGAAAATCAATACAGGCCAGGGGAATCTTCTTACTTTTTGGTTGCTTTGAGGGTGCAGGCAAATGACGTGTAATGGACGGCCTGCGAGGGTGATGCAAAAATCAGATTCACCTGGCATGAGCATTTCATGATCATTTTGAGAGATGTGCTCCAAGGTATTGCCTGGAACGTATTGCAATTGTGTCCACAGCAGCAGTTGAAAATGTTCTTCATCTTCAATATCTACTTCGTCAAAAATGGCGAAGTAGGAGTTGCACTCCGGCCTGTCTTCTATATCTTCAATAAACTGATTAAGGCTATTGGATAGTGCACCGGCACTTTCCCGGGTTCCCATTTCAGAAAAAATCCCCATGCTGTAATTGATCTCTCTGATAGAGGGCATATTGGCCGAAGGTACCAGGTGGTTGTCATAATATCCCTGGATCGCTTCTTTCATCATTCTATACTTTATATTGTTTCGGGTGTCATTTAATGTTCCATGAAGCTCCCCATCCTCAACTCTGGCATATACTGGCTGTTGCATATAATTTTATCTTTAGGCTCTAGAATATTAAAAAGCATACCATGCTAAAAAACGGGAGATTTTCCCCTCCTTCTCGTCATATGCCTACGCTCTTAGTGTAATATCATTCTCACATGTGGAGTTCTTCTTCCACACTGTATTAAACCTTTCAATCTATTTGGGAAGGTTTGGTATTATCAACTTCTGACCGGCCTGAAGGTCATTAGGATCCTTAATCTTGTCAATATTGGCTTCATAAATATGCTTCCAAAGTGAAGGGTTGCCATAAAACTCTCTCGCTATGATAGTAAGAGATTCATCTTCTTTGACCGTGTATGTTTTCTTGATACCACTGCTTTTTATTTTTTGCTCTTCCATGATCAAACTGGTTATGGATTCCGGTTGGTATCGAAATCCTGTTAATAGTGCTTTATAAATGAATTATGTAAAAAGCATGCCAAGGTGACTCCAGAGAGTGACAGGTCAGATAGGATTTTACCGGTTTGGGTGAAATTTCATGTGTTTAGAAGACAAATAATGACCATAAACCGATTGAAGTGTTCTTAAGGATAACTGTGAGGACGTCTTCTTTATGATATCTTTGGGCTTTGATGGAATATTCTGTTTAGCAGATTGTATAGCTCGGGATGCTTGCTTTTAAACAGTTCCGGTCTTTGGAAGAAGTATTCACTGGCTACAGGTAGGAATTCTTCCTCAGAAGTGGCTCCGTATGGGTTAATATCTGATTGATTGCTTTTTATTTTCTGCATCTCCTGGTGCATTATGCGGAGCCATGGTTCTGCATACCTGTGCTCCATCAGGGCATCGGGAATACCGTCAATATTGCCATCTGACTCGTCAAGCAGGTGGATAAACTCGTGAATGCCCACATTTCTTTTGTGTTGCGGATGTTCAAACCCGAAATGAAGGTCTATCTTAGACAATATCATCTTCCCATTCATAATACCATTACCTACCATGCCAGATATTGACCTGTCATCTCCGGCGGTTTCATAGTTACTGTTAAAGGAATTGGGGTATAGCAGTACTTCATCCAGATGGTTGTATTCCCATTCGGGAAAGGCAAAGATGGGTATGACGGCGCTGCTGGCTACTAACAAGCGGTCCAGGTCGTCTACTTCAGTATCGATGCCGGTAATACGTTTCTCAGCCAGAAAGAGGTAAACTTTTCTTTCGAAGAGTACCTTTTTATCGGGTGAAAGCTCCCTGTAAAATTTCACATTTTTAATTAACAACTCTTTCCATGTGTCGGGGAAGTGCTCTTGTAGTGCTTTGGCCTTTCTCCTTATTCTTCGGGTTAAGCTGCGAAAGACAAGATATGCTATAAACAAGGCCACAGGGATGAAAATGGCGAGCAATGTATGGTCATGGTCATACAACGGGTAGCTCAGCATGGCTACGGTGAGAAATGTGGCAATGGCTACGAAGTAATGAAAGAATGACGGCTTAACGTGATTGCTCATAGGCTTTAGTCAAAAAGATTGTCTGAATACAGCTCCGGCAGGTGGGGCGACGATCCCATCGGGAAAGCCAAAGCTACACCTTCTTACTTGTATTTCTACGGAGAGGTTTGGGTTTAAATTCCCATCCCTTTAACTCTTATGTGGAGAGAGAAATCAAAATACTGTGAATTGATTTAATGATCGGTCGCTCAATGATTAAGAATATCAATAACCAACCGGTTAAGCTCCATCAGAGCTTCATTATCTTTAATGATATAGTCGCGAAGGCCGTTTTCAACAAAGGCATCTCTAAGGTTGATATCAATGTCGTTGAGGATCAGTACCTTTTGATTTGGATTGGCTTCCGATATTTTTTCCAGGGTCTCTTGCCCGGTTAGTGCATTGGGCAGACCTTTGTTAATATAAAAATTAAGCAGGATCAGATCCGGATTAAGAGGGAGGTTTTCCAGGCAACTTCTACCCGTAGCGAAATTTCTTACTTTGAATTTATACAGATTATCGGCTTCTGATTTGATCTCCAGCTTATTGAAATGTGTATTTAAGATCTGGAGAAAGTGAGGATCATCATCAACCACAAATACCAGCAGTTCTTCTTTTTGAACCTCCTTGGTGTCAACTAGTTCAGATGGGAATTTAATGCGGATAATGTCATTTTGAGGAGATCGTGTATTACGGTAATTATCTACCTTACTCAAAGAAAATCGTGGCATTCAGGCTAAGGGTTATGGGGTATTAAATGTTTCCTTGCTTCACAAAACTTACACGGATACAAAAATAACATTTTTGATTTATTTTCATAACTTTTTGTAAAATACTGCCTGAGCCATTAAAAAGGCGAGGTGTGTGCCTCGCCTTTACTGTCTTTCGCAGCTATATTTTACTTTTCTTCAAGAAAAGGATACTTGTAATCTGTTGGTGGTACAAAGGTTTCCTTAATTGTTCTTGGAGATACCCAACGCAAAAGGTTAAGTGCAGAACCGGCCTTGTCATTGGTGCCGGAAGCCCTGCTTCCACCAAATGGTTGCTGACCCACAACAGCCCCTGTAGGTTTGTCATTAATGTAGAAGTTACCTGCAGCGTTGACCAGTTTTTTTGAAGCCAGTTCTACGGCATACCTATCTTTGGATATGATAGAACCAGTAAGTGCATATGGAGAGGTACTGTTGACTAGTTCCAGTGTTTCTTCAAATCGCTCTTCCTGATATACATAGATTGTAACTACCGGCCCGAAGATTTCTTCGCAGAGTGTTTTTGCTTTAGGGTCTTTAGTAACTACTACAGTAGGCTCAATGAAGTATCCTTTGGATTTGTCATACCCGCCACCTGCAATGATCTCACTCATGTCTTCATTTTTAGCATGATCGATATATCCTGCAATTTTATCAAAAGCTTTCTCATCGATAACAGCATTTACAAAGTTGCTGAAATCTTCTGTTCCGCCCATTTTGATATCTTTCAGATCTTCCTGGATATACTTTTTCACATCAGTCCAAAGGTTTGAAGGCACATATACTCTGGAAGCTGCCGAACATTTTTGTCCCTGGAATTCGAATGAACCTCTTACTATAGCTGTCGCCAGTTCTTTGGCATTGGCAGATTTATGTGCCACGATGAAGTCCTTACCACCGGTTTCGCCTACAATTCTTGGGTAGGTTTTATATTTTTCGATGTTCTGGCCAATCGTTTTCCACAGGTGACGGAATACGCCTGTACTTCCTGTAAAATGCAAGCCTGCAAAATCAGGGTGGTTAAATACCACATCACCGGCAGCAGGTCCGTCAACATAGATCAGGTTGATAACGCCATCAGGCAAACCGGCTTCTTTGAACACCTCCATAATTACCTGCGCAGAGTAGATTTGGGTATAAGCAGGCTTCCAAACTACGGTATTACCCATCAATGCTGCTGAAGCGGGAAGGTTTCCGGCAATGGCAGTAAAGTTAAATGGTGTGATGGCAAAGATGAAACCTTCCAAAGGACGGTACTCAAGCCTGTTCCATACACCTGGAGATGATTCGGGCTGATCCTGATAGATCTGCGACATGTAATGTGCATTGAAACGCAGGAAGTCAATCAACTCACAGGCAGAGTCAATCTCGGCCTGGAAAGCATTTTTAGATTGTCCGAGCATAGTAGCTGCGTTGATCTTTGCACGGTACGGGCCAGCCAGAAGATCTGCAGCTTTTAAGAATATGCTGGCTCTGTGTTCCCAGGCCAGCTCTGCCCATGCTTCCTTAGCACCTAAAGCTGCATCAATGGCTTGCTGTACATGTGACGAATCTCCTTCATGGAAATAACCCAGCACGTGCTGATGATCATGAGGAGGGTTTAGCGGTAATTTTTTGTCAGTCCTGACTTCCTCACTACCGATGTACATGGGGATATCAACCTGTTTAGACCTCGCTTCCTCAATAGCTTTTTTCAAATTAGCTTTCTCTGATGAACCCGGTCCGTAAGTAAGTACGGGCTCATTTTTCGGAAGGGGTACATTGTAAACTCCTTTTGGCATACTTTATATATGATTATAATGTAAGAAATGATGTGTTTAGGCGGGCAAATTTACGCCATAAGTTTGTAAAATCCGACCGGCCTACAGGATATTCATGAGCTGGCTCAGGCAGTTGATCTCCAGGTCGATATCCTCGCGGTGTATTTTTCGCAATGGATTGAAATAGACAGAATCGATAGATGCCCGCTTAGCCCCCAGAACATCGGCCAACAGGTTATCACCCACCATGAGGGTGTCGCTACAAGTGGAACCGGCCACTTCCAGCGCATGGTTAAAGATCTCCCTGGAAGGCTTTCGGTGACCTATGGTTTCAGAAGTGATCATACCACTGAAATAGTTTTTCAGGTTGGAGTTGGAGAGCTTTATCTCTTGTATATCGTCAAAGCCATTGGTCAGAATATAGAGATCATACTTTTGCTTAAGGTAACAAAGTACATCATGGGCATAGGGTAGGAGGTTGGTTTTGGTGGGGCAAAGGTTAAGGTAGTCGTCAGACAGGCGAAGAGCCAGGTCAGGGTCCTGGATACGAAAGTGCTTTAATATACGATTGAATCGTTCCTGCCGTATAGTCGTCCGGTCGATAAGCCCATGATCGTACTGGCGCCAGAGACCGGAGTTGACCCTGCCGAAGCGGTCGTGGAACTGATCGAAGGAAAAACCGCAAATCGCATTGAGTTTATAGTTGATATATATTTCATTCAGTGTCTCCTGAGAGTTTTTCTCATAGTCCCAGAGGGTATGATCCAGATCGAATAAAATTACCTTGTATTTATGCATTAGTTCTGCCAGTTTCTAGTCTGTAGTTTGTTTAATGCCAGTTCCCTGTTAGAATACATCGTTTTATAAGCCTCAAGGTCACCACGAAGTACCTGATCCTTTTGTAAAAATTGAAATATCTGGTTAATGATATCATAGACCTCATCTTTCAAATGGTAGAATACCCATTGATCCTGCTTACGTGTGTTCAGAATACCCGAATTTTTTAGGTATATAAGGTGTCTTGAGGTTTTGGTTTGGGTGAAATCCAGAATCAGTTCCAGGTCCGAAATACACATTTCCTTATTTTTAAAAATAAGGTGTAGAATGCGAAGCCTGGATTCATCCGAGCAAGCTTTGAAGATCTGGGAGCCAAATGACAAGCTAAAATTTTTTAATCTCATGGTTAAGGTCTGGTTGAATCAAAATTAAAATAAATACTGAACATTATAAGGAAAATTGGCGTTCAATTGATATCTTCGAAATCCTATACATCCATAGTTTTAGTACGTTGAAGTGTTTGAAAAAGGTTCGTGGAAAGTATTTATGGCTTGCGGTGCTGCTGTGTGCAGTACTCTCCCTATCCGGGGTTGACGTTCAGGCGCAAGGCAAGAAAAAAGTAATTCAGCTTTCAGGTATTGTTCTGGGCGAAGACAGCATCTCAGGAATTCCCGGTGTGCACGTATATGTGCCTAAAGCGGGAAGAGGAACAACTACCAACAGGGTTGGGTATTTTTCTATGCCTACGCTGGTAGGAGATGAAATCGTGATCAGTGCGATCGGCTATGAAAAGCAATACTACAGAATACCCGACACCGATAAAGAAAACCTTACGATACTGATTGAACTGGTTTCCGATACCACATTCCTGGAAACCGTGGAGATCATGCCTTTCCCTACAGAAGAGATTTTTAAAGAAGCCGTACTGGCACTTAACCTGCCGGTAAGGGAAGATGTAAACAACGAAAATCTTAATGATGAACTGCTGGCGCTAATGCTCCAAACTACACCTATGGATGCCAGTATGAACCATAGGTATTATATTGATAACTGGGTACAATACCAGGGAGATAAATTTGGTCCAAGACCTAACCCGTTGTTAAATCCATTTAACTGGGCAAGATTTTTCAAATCCTTAAAGAATAAGAACTAATCCTCCGGGGTTATATCGCAAGGGATACGATAATAAGGATGAACAATACTAAGTATACTACTCCTATCAACCACTTGTAAAATTTAAATTCCGCACCTTTCATTGTAGTAATGTCTTTTTATTTTGAATAGTAGCAGAAGCTATGCCAAATGCAGAGACTGGCCTAAAAATCCTGTTTTAGCCCTTTTTTAGATGTTTAAACCTGTGATGTTTCTAATTATGGGATTTGTTCTATTATTTGGAATTTAATTTTTTAACTCTGACAGGGTTCAAAACCCTGTCAGAGTTAAAAAATTAAATATATCAAAGCTCTTCCAACAATGCTCTCGACTCTTCAAAATAAGGCGAGCCCTCCTGTATTTTCGAGAGCTGCTTTTTACAGGCTTTTTCATTTCCTTGTTTAAGAAAGCTCAGCGCCAGGTACCAGCTTGCCGTGGATTGAAAGATGGACGTGCCCTGTTGTACCTCGGCTAGCAGGTGTTCTGCCTGCGTATAATTTTCGGTTTCAATATAGGACAAGGCCAGGTAAACCTTTAGCCTGGGATTGTCAGGGTCTGTTTCTGACAATTGTTCAAGAAGAGCGGCCGCCTCGGCATATTTACCATTATTAAAGGTCTCTTCTGCCGCAATGGTCAGTGATTGGTTGTCACTCCGGCTTGAAAGTGCCAGGGGTTCATAATGGGCGTAATTACTATACTCAGGTGCGTCTGAAGACCAGTTGAGGATAAACAGAAAGCTTAGGGCTAATATAATACAGGCCGCTGTGGCCCAGTAGATATTTCGCAGGGGCACTACTTTTCCTTTTTTCTTTGATGTAGCAAAAAACTCCTCAGAAACAGTTTTTAGGGTATGTTTAAGATGTTCTTCTCCTTCTTTCCTTTTTTCTTTGGCTTGCAGACTCTCGTTTACCTCTGTATAAACACGCACCGTGTCCGCAAAGTCGGCATCCTGCATTTTCAATTCAAAATCCTTCTGCTCCGCTTCGGTCAGGTTGTTGTTCAGATATTTTTCTATGAGGTGATAGTCTTCCGCACTCATGTTACAATTCGTTAAGGTTCTTAAACTCTTTCGACTCACGAACCAGATCGGTTAAATGTCCCATGCATAAGGACTTTTTCTTTCTTACATAGGCATAGGATACCCCAAGTTTTTCAGCAACAGCTTTCATAGAATCTGTCTGCATGGTCAACTTTATCAGTTCACGGCACTTCTCACTCAGGGCATTCAACTTGTCAGCCAGTAGCTTACTTTTCAGTTCATACAGTTCTGTATTGTCTGCTGTTTGTTCGCTTTGTCTGTCTACAGATGCAAGATCCTCTTCAATTGTTACCTCCAGGCGGTCGGTATTTTTCAGTTTGTTCCACCACCGTCTTTTGCACAACAAAAAAAAGTAGGCATCAAAAGGGCAGGTGAGTACCAGTTTTTTTTCAAAGGCCTGCCGGTATATAACTATTAATGTTTCCTGGATAACATCCCTTGCGTCATTTTCATCTCCACTGTTCTTTTTTATAAACGATACTACCTTGCCGGAAAATTTCTCATAGATCTCCCGGATCACTGCGCTGTCATTTTGCAGGAGCGCTTCTATATACCTTTGGTCGCTATGGGCTTTGGGGCTATCCATGATAAGCAAGGATGCTAAACAAGTTCATTTTTTTGTCTTCTGAAATTTATTTCAAAAAAACTTCTGCCTGATGGGTAACAATTTGGAAGGCGGTTGATCTGGGAGTGTAAAACAAAAATTGAAAATCATGAAAACTTTGAAATTTTTAACCAATCTCGTTTTTATTTTAAGCATTATGACCACTGCACTTATAGGGTGCAAGGACGATGACAATGTGACGGTGACGCCTGAAGTGAAAATCCCGGACGGGGAAGCATTGCAGGAGAAATACGCAGAGCACCTGAATGAAGCCAGCCAGACTTTTCAGGTAGATGCTGAGAGTGGCGGTTCAGTTACCGGGGAGAAGGGTACTTACCTTTATTTCAACGCCAACTCCATGGTAGATGCTGATGGCAATGATGTGACGGGCAATATCGATATTGAGCTTATTGAGCTTTACGATAAGGCGCAGATGCTTTTGGGTGATAAGCCGACCCGCGGCCGCCAGGAAGATGGTTCTATCGCTACTCTGGTTTCAGGGGGTGAATTTTTTATCAATGCTACGCAGAATGGAGAGCAACTGCAGCTCAAGCCCGGTATTGGCTTTCAGATCGTAGTGGAAACGGATAGCCTGGATATGGACATGCAATTGTTTGTCAATGAAAATGGTGATTGCCTGGAGGCCGATTGTGAGGTGATCTGGGAAGAAGCCAAGGGCAGACTTGAAGCGGGAGATGCCCAGGGAGGTAATGGTGATGGCGGAGGAGCTTACTATGGCTTAGCCGATAATTTCGGATGGACCAACATAGACAGGTGGTATAGCGATCCGCGACCAAAAACTACACTTTATGTGGATGTACCTGAGGATTATGATAATACCAACTGCAGTGTTTTCCTATCGTACGATGGTGAACCTGCTGCGCTGGCAAAGTTTGATGTATATGACGAAGAAACCGGCCTGTTTACTGAGCACTACGGGCAAATTCCTATAGGGCTGGAGGTGCATTTTATCGTGCTGTCAGTTATTGATGACCAGTATTATTATGCTATTCAGGGTGCTACAATCACTGAGGATCACGTAGAGCTGATCGGTGACCTTAGCCCCACTACAGAGGCTGAGCTTATCCAGATGGTGGAAGATCTTCCCTGATAGTTATTGATCGATCCCTCAGTTCCTCTCCCTGTTTTTCGGGGAGGGGATTGAGTGGTTTTGTCCAATCACCCCTGCATACCGCACGGGAGGTTGTTTGCCCTGGTTTTTAGAATATTACTGAAATTTAGGGATTTACGCTCCAGGCCTTTAATTTGGCTTAAGCTATATTTTTGATATATTATCGTTTAGCTTTCCTTTTAACAGGGGATATCAACTTAACCATCATGCAACGGATCATCATTTTCATTACCATACTTTCGCTCGGTCATACGGCGAGAGGCCAGCTAGTAACGGATACTACAACCCGAAAGGCTGAAATACTATTCAACCAATATGACAATAAAGTGGAGTTCCAGGCCGACACGCCCCCTCTGGTACAGATCTCCGGCGCCCCGGAGGCGTTTTATACTTATTTCTGGGAGTTTGGGGATGGCCATTTCAGCTTTGAGGAAAAACCTGAACATGTTTATAATGATAAAGGCGAATATCAGGTAAGGCTCCAGGTGACCAATAACTATGACAATGGCAAGCCACCACCCAGCCGACCCAAAACCCTTAAGGTGGGTGAAGTTAACCAGCAGACGAGCCCGCTTTCAATGGAAGGTGACTTTCAGGGACTCGCCATGTTGAAAACCAGAGAGCCAGTGCCCAATGAGGATATGGTAGTGGTAATGAGGTATAAAAATGACCTGGGCTATGCCTCTAACGGCAAACTATACATCTACTATAACGAACGGAAGTTTAAAGCCAATAATTTTGAAATTGCTGATGTAAGGACGCATCATAATGAAAAACCGGCAGAAGATATGTTGTTGTCTGCCCATTTTAATACCAACGCCATGTTTGCATCCCATGAGGCCTGGGCATTAGCAGGTATGGGAGCAGGCATGTTCCCATTCTACCGGTCGCCCGGTGATTCTGTCAGAAATCATGTTTTTATTACCGAAGAGGAGTCGGAGAGGGAGTTTAGGGATAAGCTGATCTTTAAGTTTGAAAACCTGGTTCCAAAAGAAGAACGCAATATATTTTTCACCATTAAAACAACCCCTGAAATGATCAAAGATACCAGTGCTATCGTCAAGATCAGGGGAGTGTTTGTACCGGATGAAAGGTCGGAGAGCCACCAGGTCCGGGATCTGGAGATGGAGATTACGACCTCGCATGATCCCAACAAAATGGCAGTTTCCGATACACGTATTAACTATCGCCTGGCGGATAAAAAGAGGTTGAAGTACAAAGTACGGTTTCAAAATAATGGCGAGGGACCAGCCACTACCATCAGGCTGGATGTTGATGTGCCTTCCATCATTGATAGAAGCACCCTCAAATTGCTGGACACCTACCCTGAGTGCCCTGTTTGTCCGGATAGTGATTCATTGACCGTAAGCTATAGCTGCATCGATACGGTCTTTTCTGAAAAGCAGATCTCATTCATATTCAACAACATATACTTGCCTGGCAGCAACCAGGAAGGAGTGCACAAGTACGATTCCACCAAAGGGTTTGTAAGGTACAGTGTGAAATTGAAGGACAAAGCTCCTAAAATTAATTCTGCGAGCCGTACGGCTATCATATTTGATAAGAATGAGCCAATTCTTACTAATTATAGCAAGACCCATTTTAAACCGGGATTGTCATTGGGAGCAATGATTGGGTATAATTCGGTGGCAACGCTGGATAATAGCCAGAATTACTTTCTTGGCATTACAGCCTCGCCATACAAGCCCCACCGTGGGTACCTGCAGGCCGAACTTCAGGTGAGCAAAGGTACTTTTGAGAGCAGCCGGAACTATGAAATCCGGACTCAACTGGAGCCGGGCATAGACATCATGGAGCTTACCCAGGTAGATGAACAGACAGATTTTGAATATATGGACATTACACTGGTTCCGGTATCGTACAGGTATAACCTTAACCGTTTTATAGGTGTTGGTGGAGGCGTACAGATCTCCGGCAGATTGTACGAAGAATACGAGCAAACATCAGATTACGAGTACTTTCTGGAGTTTCCGCAAAATCGCATTGAGCCTAACCAGGACAAACCTGCCGAAACTTTTATTACCAGTAAAAAGGACCGTACAACTGAGCTTAATCCCGGTGTCTTTGTGGGGGTAAACCTGGGCTCGGCCAGAATAGGGCCAAGTGTTGGTATGCGGTACATCTGGCAGGTGAATGAGCCCCGGAATGTGTGGGCATTTTATCTGCAATGGAAGTTTTAAATGTATGATATGAGGTTGTTTTATGTTTTGTGTACAGTCTTTCTGTTGACTGGTTTTTCTGGGCCGGTTGCTGCTAAGCAACCCTTTCAGCAGAGGATAGAAGCACTTATAAAGCAGGATAGCCTCGATGCATTCATTTATACTTACCTGGATGAGTTCTTAAAAGACCCGGTTTATGAACGGCTTTATTTGTTTGATGAGGCAAGTAATAAGCAGTGGCGTGAACCAAGAAGTGCTCATGAGTACCTTGCCAGCACCATATTCCTGTGCAACAAAGGATACTACAACCTGCGATTCAGCCAGGTGGATGAGGCGGTGAGTGCTTATGAAAGTGCCTGGAGCTATGATCAGCAGTTTGATTTTAGTGACTTCGACATCATAGAATACTGTCTGAAACCATTGGGTAACGCCTACAGCATGTTAGGGGACTATGCCAGCGCGGAGAACACCATCAAGAGTTATCTGTTGGAGGCTCAGAAGAGGGGCTTAAAAGACCAGCAAACATCGGCTTTGATCAATCTGTCCATTGTTTATCATGATACCGGCAAAAATAAGGAGGCCATAGAAGTACTGAATACCGCTCAGGAAAACAACTCCGGAAGATCGGGCCTGATCTATTCCAACCTGGCCAAAAACTACCTGACTTTAGGTGAATACAATATAGCGCAGCGGTATGCCATGAAAGCAGCGGAGGTTATTGAAGCAGAAACTCCGAACCAGGCCGGGTATCTGGGCAATATTTATAACATACTTTCATCGATCCGGCTCAAAGCGCGGGATACCGTGGAGGCGCTGAATTTTTTACGTAAATCCCGGAGCCTGATGGAAGCGGATCCGATGGTTAAGTCGCGGGAATATGCCAAGGTGATTGTTCAGGAAGCTAGCGTGCTCTATGCGATGGGCAATAGTGAAGCTTCAATAAAAATTTACCGTCAGGCTCTTCGGCAGCTCATTCCGCTATTAGGGGAGGGGCAGTTGCTGCCCTCGGAAGATATGCTGTACGCGGAAAATACTTTGAAAGAAGTGTTTGATGGCATGGCCGCGGCATTCGTGAGCCTCGATTCCCTGGACCAGGCGATCAACTGCTATAAAAAAAGTTTTACCGTAGAGGAGAGGCTGAAAGAAACGTACACCTATGACGACTCTAAATATTTGCAGCAAGGGGAGAACAGGTGGCGTGCTGAGCAGGTGCTTGACCTTTGTTACAGGCTGTTTTCCTTGAGCAAAGACAGTCGTTATGTGCAAGAAGCGTTCATAGTGGCAGAAAGGACGAAGTCGGTAGCACTCAGGGACAGGTTGTATAACCGCAAGGCATTGGAAAAGTTTGCGGGAGATTCTGTGCTGATCCGCCGGCAAAGGCTGGCGCGAGGCAAGGCGCAGGTGGAAGCCGCCCTGGCGCAGGAGCAACTTAAGGGGCGAAAAGCAGATCTTCGTACCATTGAGCACCTGATGGATAGAAAAAACAGGCTTGCCATGAGCCTGAAAGGTCTTGATAAGGGTATGTCCCGGCTTACCCGAGAGAGCCACCGGGACATAGACCTGGATAGCCTTCAACAAAAGATAAAGGATGATAAGCTTACTTTGGTAGAGTACTTTTTTGGAGCAGAGGCTTTATATACGTTCGCGCTCAATGGTTCTTCCATTACCATGTATAAAAATAAGCAGATAAAACAGGTAAAGAAGATAGTAGGACAATACACTGCGCTCTTTACCGATGAAGTGAAAATTAATGCTGCCCCGGATGTTTTCGCTGAGCTATCGCAAACGCTATTTGGCATATTGTTTCCGGCCAGAGTAAATAATACTTTGCTGATAGTTCCTGATGGATTACTCAACTTTGTTCCCTTTGAAGCACTGCTTACTGCAAAGCCACCTTCTGCAGACTATAGCCAATGGCCGTGGCTGATCAATAGTAATCCGGTGTTTTATCAATATTCCGGAACCCTTTATTTGCACGATTTTGGGCAAGACAGGTTTGCAGACGATAAGGTGCTGGGTTTTTTCCCGCGTTTTGCTGACTCTGAACGTTTCTTAAAATATTCTAAAAACGAGCTTGAGGGGATTCGTAAGCATTTTGATGGAAATTTCCTTAGCGATGAAAAGGCAACTAAACAGGCTTTTTTTAATCATGCTTCTGATTACTCTATCATCCATCTTTCTACCCATGCTAAACCCGGAGGACTTTATGAACCGCCTTCCGTAGCCTTTGTGGATTCCGCCTTACATCTGCCGGAGGTACTCGGGCTTAATTTGCATACTCAACTTTTGGTGCTGGGTGCCTGCGAAACAGGGATTGGTAAGCTATATAAAGGTGAAGGACCTTTAAGCCTGGCCAGCGGCTTTTCACATGCCGGTGTCAAAAATATAGTGCTATCGTTATGGGAGGTAAATGATCTCTCCACCTCTTGGCTTATGACGGATTTTTACAAATCCTATGAAGAGCAGCCTAAGGCACACATGGCGTTGCACCAGGCCAAACTGGCTTATTTACAGAATGATGAGATAGCCATGGATAAAAAATCGCCCTACTACTGGGCATCGTTTGTTTACTATGGACAAAGTGAGGCAAAAGATGCAGTCCGTGCATCAGGATATGGTATGCATATGATTTTTGTGGCAGTTGCCCTTATCGTGATGGTATTATACTTATATTACAGGCGACGGTGATGAAAAATTTTGATTTTGTGTTTACCTAATAATAAAATATCCCTAATATTGCGATCCGGTTTTCGGGATGTGGCGTCCCAACGCGTCGGGATTAGCGCACCATGTATTATGTATATATAATTGAATCGCAAATTGACAAGAGCTGGTACTATGGCTACAGTCAGAATGTTGAGAAAAGATTGGGGTATCATAATAATGGAGAAAGTCGTTACACTAAGCGTAAAACGCCATGGTAATTAATTTTTTGCAGAAGTTTTGAAAGTAAAACTGAAGCATTGAAATTTGAAAAATATTTAAAAGACTCACGAAATAAAGAATACATAAAAAGAGCATTTAGTGAGTACTTTATAAATCGGGATGTGGCGCAGTCCGGTTAGCGCACCACGTTAGGGACGTGGGGGCCGCTGGTTCGAATCCAGTCATCCCGACAGAAATTAAAGCAGAGTCTGAGAAGGTTCTGCTTTTTTATGACTGTAAATTTTAAGTACGGAGATCTGATGAACTCGATATTTTTTGACTATTTACAGTGCGTCCAGTATGCCAATCAAAGATTCTCTTCTTCTGGACGAAACGGGAATTTTCTCTCCATTACGCATGATAACGTAGCCCCCTTCACGTTTGTCAAACAATCGCATGCATGCAAGATTTATGAGATGCGATTGATGTATTCTAAAGAATCCAAAGGGTGTCAATAATTCTTCATACTCCTTTAAAGGCTTTGAAACTACAATTTTACTAACCATTTGCGTGGCTTGTAAATAAAAGGTTGTATAGTTTCCACTGGATTCACACCGAATTACTTCAGATACATCCTGAAAATAGATGGTCTCAGCAGTTTTCAACACTATATATTTATTGGCTTTCGAGGGTTTTCTTAAATGAGAAACCAAGGCATCGATCTGGGCACGTTGATGCTCAGGCTTGCTTTTTAGAGCCTGTTCCACAGCTTGTTGCAATTCAATGGGATCTACCGGCTTCAGCAGATAATCTATAGCGTTAAATTTGAATGCCTTTATAGCATATTCACTGTATGCCGTTATAAAGATTACAGCAAAACCGACAGGAGGCGCCTGCTGTAAAAAATCAAACCCCGTTCCATCTTTTAGCTCTATATCCAGTAATATAATTTCCGGTTTAAAAATTTTCGTAGCCTCAATGGCTTTATAGATATTGTCTGCTTCTTCTATTTCCAGCTTTCCGGAAAAATGAGCTTTCAACATATTTCGGAGGGCTTCTCTTACTCCCCACTCATCATCTACTATTAATATCTTCATTTCTCTACTGCTCTTTATAAAGATAATTTGCTATTATTTTTTGTTGCTACTATTGAGGTAACTATTCTGAACAGGTATATAAAAAGAGACGCGGGTTCCACATACCATATTGTCCTCACCTTTCACATTTGTTATGCTCAAAGCGGCAAGATCCGACTCCCAGCTGTAGAATCTCGCCAGCCGCTCCAGTGTGATCGTTGTTGCCAGCGAGCGGTGTTCCTTGTTTTTTTTAAACCTTGAAGATTCGTTGAAGCCAATACCGTTATCCTCTACGGTAAATAATAATTTACCCGTCTCGAACTTATAATCTATTAGAATATTTCCAGATTCGCTGGAATGGATAATACCATGTTCTATTGAGTTTTCAATAAATGGCTGCGATAGCATAGGGGGTATTCTAACTAGTTCGGGTTCAATCGTATCATCTATGTTTATGTGATACTCAAACTTTTGCATAAATCGTAGTTGTTGTAAGTCAAGGTAATACTTCAATGTTTCTATTTCCCTTTCCAATGTTATAAACTCCTGCCGTGAGTTTTCAAGTATAAGTCGAGTGAGCTTGGCAAACTCAGAAAGATATCTGCCTGCTTCGGCAGGCTCATTTTTGTAGATAAAATTTTGTATAGCCATGAGAGAATTAAACAGGAAGTGAGGGTTCATTTGCAAACGAAGTACCTTTTGTTCCAGTATTATCCGTTGCTGTTCTTTTCTCAGTCTCAGTTCTTTTTTCCAGTTTAAGCGATCTACCACTGATTTTGTGATAAATGCTACAATGAAAAGGAATACTGCCATAAAAAGTATTTGAAACCACAGCTTGAAATGGATAGGAGCAGGATTGTTAACTTTCACTATAGTTACCGGAGATTCCCTCTTATTGGCATCCACTACTTTTATACTAATATTGAATTCGCCGAAAGGAAGGTCGTGAAAACTCACTTCACCGAAGTTTTGAGCTACAGCCCATGGGTTTTCACCTACACGATAACATACCTGCCATCCTTCAGTATTTTTATGATGAGGAACTGAGAATCTTAGAGTAAGGTATTTGGGAGGAACACTAAAAGTAAGAATTTGGGATGTATCTGATACAGCTTCACCATCAGCCAGCAACTCGTTAACGATCACTGAATGAATAACTTGCGACTGCTGCTGCAGAAAGTTTATGGTTTTAATCCTTGATAAATTATTTGAGGAAAGAACATACAGATAGTCATTCACCTTGTCGTAAGCGAGTTTATAAATATCAGATGGCAACCCATCTTCGGCATTGTAAATGTAGAAGTTACGGCGGTCATGCATAAGTAGTCCATGGTTTGTAGCCATCCAAATATTTCCATTTCTATCGTTTACTATTGAATTACAGCGGAATTTAACGAATGGATGGTCGAAGTTCACAAGTTCCTCTCCTTCAATAAGCTTGGAAATACCTTCATTGGTTCCTATCCAATGGCAATGGCCTGTTGTGTCCTTGAAAATAACATTGACATAATTGTTTTGCAGTCCGTTTTTATGGTTCAGGATTTCCCATTTATTTCCTTTGGCTATATATAGTCCCTGGTCTGTTCCTGTCATAATATTGCCTGCAAAATCCTCGGATATGCTTCTGACAAATCTTTTTTCAAATACGTTTAGCTTTTCTGCCAATTGAAAATTACTATTGATTTTTTCTAATCCCGTTCGCAAGCCAGCCCAGTATTCCCCTGATGAACTTTTGTAAAGGGAGGCTACTGCACCACCAACCTTAATGCTATCAGCAGGCTTAGCCATGCCTCGATATAGATAAACCTGAGTCGATCGTGTACCAATCAGGTATTCCCCTGATGCCGGGTGAAGTAATGTTGTTGCCAGTTTTGGTTTAAAAACAGGATATTGCACGTCTGCCGGCTGAATACGCTCTTCATGAAGCATTGTTATCTCCATGTTAGGACTGGCGATGAAAGGTTTTTTAAGGTCTTCGTCAAAAAGCAGGTCTGGGATAAGCATACCGGCAACGGTAGGGAAATTTTTGATATGAATATTAGGTATACACCAAACTCCCTGCCCATAGGTTGACAACCAAATATTGTTCAGATCGTCCTGAAAAAAATGGTTGACAATTACCCCGCTGAGCAGGAGCTCTTTGCTTTTTAAGTCCGGTGAGAACAACCAAACCTCACCAAGTGCATTTGTTACCCATATATTTCCCTCCATGTCTCTAAACAGACACTCTGAGAGAAAATAGAAATTTCCTTTCACTATTTCTGTGGCTGTGAGGTCATACATAGATACCTTGTATATGGCTTCGTCTGTAGCTACAAGCAAACATTGGCCGGGAAGTTCCAGCATAGAATTACACGGAATTTGATCGGGAAATCCTTCTATCTGTAGTGGGTTGAATGTTTCCGTTTGTGAGTCGTATTTATGAATACCATTGCCTGCACTTAGGATGTCACCAGAAGACAATTCAATCATTTTAAATGAATGAAGTTTGTCGTCACCAGACTTAACGGTGCTAAACCCACCCGCCGGATTAAGTTTGTATAGTACTCGTTCCCTGTCCGTCACCCATAAGCCGACTTTGTTTGCCTGAATAGATACCGGATACCGAACATTATTTTGAAATTGGCAGACCTGAACTCCCTTGCCATGTTTGTAGCGGGCAATTCCTGCACCAAAAGAAGAAATCAAAAGAGCCGTGTCAGTTTCCAGCAGGCCGAAAACAAAATTGGACTTCAGGCCATCTTTTGCAGTAAAGTTTTTGAAGGCTTTCCCGTCATATCGTGTTAGCCCGTTATCTGTAGAAAACCATAGTGCACCATCTTTGGTTTGAGTAGTAAAGTAAACAATGGAGTGCCCCAGCCCGTCGTTAGTGGTATATTTTTTTATAGGGCGCTGTTGAGCAGGAAGTATTAGAGGGAGCAAACTGAGAAATACAATGAGCAGGTGTTTTATCATACCAAGCTGAAAATACCTACAACCGGTAGTCCGTTCCATCTCCATGCTCATCTGTCTATGTCAACTAACCCTACTAAAAATTCTTTTTCAGTTCCTTTAAATCTTCGTGTAAAGGCAAATATACGGATATCCTGCAATCCGTCACATTTCATGAAGGACCGTTCTGTGGTTCGATGGAGCTACCAACACTCCGGAAGTTCCAATCTTCCGGAGTATGGTGCTAAATATTTAAGTATAATACAAACAGGCCATGGCCCGGAAAAAATTATGGTTTAATAACAGCGATTGACCTTGCGTTCAAATTTTTGCCTAGATTTAGCGGTTTTCCATTCTTCCAGTATTTGGCTATTTCTTCTCCATTATTATTTGTACTGGATCCCGATATGTATATATCGTCTTCCACTATAGCTATGTCAGAAGCAAATGCAGGACGCGAACCATCCGTTAAATTTACAGGAGTCCCATTTTTCCAATATTTTGCTACAACATTGCCGCTTTCCGAATCGGTCCCGTACCCAACCACATATACATCATTGCCAGATACTTCAATAGCATAGGCCACAATTCCCCCAGACAAACCGATTGCAGTGCCATTTTTCCAGTAAACGGCTCTTTGTTGATTATCTTGTCCGGCAACATAAACATCGTTTCCAACTACAACTATATCATTTACACTTGAAAATGCCTCCTCTAAAACGGTCATGGCTCCATTTTTCCAGTAAGCAGCTTTGAACTCATTTTGCCCACCAACATAGACGTCATTATTTACCACTGCTATACAATGAGCCTGAGCATGTACGGTTCCATCTGTTAGTGTTATGCGGCTGCCATTTTTCCAATACTTGGCAATTCTATGGGCTGTATTGGTGCTTGTTTTTGGTTCATAACCTGAAACGTATACATCCGAACCTACAACAGTAACATGTGTAGCTTTACTATCACTTCCTACGGAAACGTCTGCTCCGGAGACTGCCAGTGAAAGAAATACCTCCTCACCGTTTTTCCAACACATTGGGTATTCATATTTGTTTCGTACTTCTGACCCAGTGATATACACATCCTCTCCATCCACGGTTATGGTATTGGCCACATTGGTATATGATTCATTACCAAAGTCTACCGGCACTCCGTTTTTCCAGTAAATGGCGCGTATACCGAGTAGTGTGCCTGTGCCCACCACATATACCGTGTTGGGATCTTCTTCATACGTGACGGTAAATACCGGACCACGAATTGTTCTTCCTCCTTTACTAATAGTTACATCGCCAGTCATGGCATTGTCGGGTACTGTAGTTGTAATAGATGTATTAGTGAGATCGTTAATTGTAGATGTTGCGCCATTAAAATCAATCGTTAGATCAGCAGCATCGGTACCAAAATTGGCTCCATAAATAATTACACTTGCGCCTATTTCCCCCTCAGTTATGCTTAAAGAGGTGATGGCTACACTGGTTACCGTAAAGTCAGCTACACTGATGGTAGTTTGTTCATTTACGGTAATCGAGATTTTCCCGGTTGTAGCTCCGTCCGGAACAGTAACTGTCAAAGAAGTAGGTGAGGCCGAGCTGACAGTTGCTTCCATATCGTTGAATTTTACTTTGTTCTCACTGGTTATAGTGCTAAAATTAGTGCCGGTTATGGTAACGGTTGTACCAAACTCTCCGCTTGCAGGGGAGAAACCTGTAATAGAAGGTCCGGAGGCAGAGGCTCCAATCACTGTAAAGTCATCGGCACTTGTTACCGTTTGCCCATCGACTGTAACGGAAATTTTACCAGTGGTAGCATCAATGGGAACTATTGCCGAAAGCGAGGTGGCAGAAGCTGAGTTGACAACAGCTGCGACGCCATTGAATTTAACAATATTTTTAGATGTCGTAGCGCTGAAGTTAGTACCACTTATAGTAACTATACCTCCAACTTCTCCACTGGAGGGAGAAAATCCGGTAATGGTAGGCTCTGCAATGGTTGAGATAACGGAATCATCGCTACTGCAGGAAAACAACCCACCACCTATCAGCAGAATAAAAAAAGTAAGCTGATTCAACCGGGAAAAATGATATGTTTTCATAGATAACAGATTGTATGTTGTGAATTTTTGCCGCAATCTATTGAAAATGAATGTGTTGAAATTAATAGATGTGTATTCGTTGAAGGCTATTTATTATTCGTATTGGTTGGCTGGATATTCGCATTGGCAAGTGCAGATAGTGTTTATTTACATTGAGTAATATGGGAAGGCAGATCAATCTTAGTCTGTAATTAAGGGCATTGATAGTGTCATTGGGCCAAAGCCCATTTTCAGTGGCGGGTGAAAATACTGAAACTCGACAAGGTGGATTGTTTATCTCTAAAAAGTGAATAGAGTTAAACTATCTGAAAATCAAAAAAGTAATTCCTGGATCATTTCTACCACTGGAAAATGCTTTTGGTCCAAATCCGGTAAACATCATATTCCTCATGTTTTATTTGCCGTACCTTAATTAAGACAAGCCAGTTTAAACTTATCAAGTCCGGCTCTTATGAAAAGTCAATAGTAAACCAAAATGTGAATTCCCACAAATAAGAATCATATGTATGAAATCCGGTTTCTTTTGAATGAAAATCAACTTTTGTATTGACTGTGAATAGATGTAATCTACTAATATTCAGTTTTTTATTTATTTGATGCTTTCCACCACTTTTCTTTGAAAGGCCATTATATGGTGTGCTTTATATGCTCAATTCTAATTTTTATAAAGTTTTAAATAAACTATATTGATTTTACCAACTGATGTTGATTTAGTATCGATTCCAGTACCTTATTTATCAGATGTTATGATTTAGTCCAAAACTCACTTTCTGCCATGTGATTCTATAGAGATGATATTTACCCTGATCCATAAACAGTTTAGATTACTCTTACCTTTGGTGTGGGGTATACAGTTGTTATCCTTCGGCTTACTGGCGCAGCAGCAAGAAGATAGATACTCCCCCACAGCCCTGAAAGCTTTAAGTATTGAAGATCTCATGAGTATTGAGGTAATCTCTGTAACCAGACGTCCGGAAAAACTGACGGAAAGTGCATCGGCTATACAGGTAATCACAAGCAAGGAAATTCTGAAATATGGGGCAACTAACATTCCGGAGGCTCTTTATTTGGCGGGTAACCTTCAGGTGGCACAAAAAGGCTCGCATTCGTGGGGTGTAAGTGCACGCGGATTTAATACTGAGCTGGCAAATAAACTTCTTGTGCGCATGGATGGACGTACTGTTTATACTCCGCTTTTTTCAGGGGTATTCTGGGACAGACAGGATTATTTGCTGGAAGACCTCGATCAGATAGAAGTGGTGAGTGGTCCGGGCGGAACTTTGTGGGGAGCCAATGCTGTAAACGGGGTTATTAATATAACCACTAAAAGTGCGGAAGAAACGCAAGGACTCTATATACAAGGAGCTATAGGTACAGAAATAGAGGCACTGGCTGGCCTTCGCTACGGGGGGGAAATTAATCGGGATGTTCACTATAGAGTGTACACCAAATATTCGAAAAGAGATGAGTCGGTATTTCCGGATAGCATTGATGCCAATGATGCCTGGGATATTATACAAGGTGGATTTCGAATGGATGCTGACAAAGGCAATTCGCACTTTACGTTTCAGGGAGATGTATATAACAGCAGCTTAGGGTTAACTTTTGGAGAGGAGTCTGAGGTGTTGGGGGGCAATATCTTAGCCAGGTTTATCCATGTTTTTGCTGATAGCTCTGAAGTACGGTTGCAAACATATTACGACTATACTGACCTCGATCTTCCCGCGGAGGCATTTGTTGTAAATGGCACTGAGCTGGCACCAGCAGGTATATTTGAGGACAGGCTTTCTACTTATGATGTCGATTTTCAACATCACTTCGGGCTAGGCAGGTCTAATAGTATAGTATGGGGGGTGGGCTACCGCTTTACGCATGACGAAGTTACCAACGCTCCGGCGCTTGGATTTTTACCTGAAAACCTGGATCAGAATCTTTTTAGTGTTTTTGTGCAAGACGAAATCAAAGTATACGGAAACCTTTTTTTTGACCCTAGGCAGTAAACTGGAACATAATGACTACACTGGCTACGAAGTGGAGCCCAGCATCAGGATACGTCAGGGGATAGGTGAGAAATGGATGGTTTGGGGTGCAGTTTCCAGAGCAGTACGTATGCCTTCGAGGGTAGATCGTGATATTTCACAGGGCAGCCCGCCTTACTTTGTATTGCTGGCTGGTAATCCAGGGTTTCAGTCGGAGACGTTGATAGCCTGGGAAGTTGGATGCAGGGGTAAAATTGACAATAGAGGGGCCATGGCCATTTCCTTGTTTTACAATAACTACGACAACATACGTAGTACAGAACTTGACCCTGATGTCATCTTTCCTTTGCGCTTCCATAATGGACTGGAAGGGGGAGACCTACGGTATAGAAGCTAATATGTCTTACCAGGTGATGTCGTGGTGGCAGTTATCGACAAACATTAATCTGCTTGAAGAGGATATCCGTATTAAAGAGGGCAAAACAGATTTTAACAATACATACAACGAAACGGCTGATCCGAAAGCACAATTCCTGTTCCGGTCAACCTTTGAATTGCCACATAGTATTAGTATAAATGGGGCATTTAGATGGGTTGATGAGCTTCCGATAAATAACGCCGGTGTCAGAGAAACGGTGCCGGACAACGCTGAATTGGATGGTAGCATTGGGTGGCAGGCCAGTAATAAACTGAGGCTTACCGTGGCTGGGCGGAACCTTCTGCACAAGGAGCATGTCGAATACGGAATATTGGGATCTACCCGACAGGCTATTAAAAGAAGTGTTTATTTGAGGCTCTCAATGCACCTTTAACCCATTAGTTAAAAGCATGTAAAGTTCAACAAAGTAATTTGCTATGAGTCATAAGGGCAAATGGACAATAATGATATGGAAAATGAATTTGTTGTTTTTCTTCCTGGTCTTTTTTTGCTCCGCCCAAAAGCCGATCCCAAGGGAATATCAGGTCAAGGCAGCTTTCTTATTCAATTTTACACAATTTATAGAGTGGCCTCAAAATGCTTTTTCAACACATGACACCCCCTTTACTGTAGGTATATTAGGAGAAGATCCGTTTGGAGTATACCTGGAAGAGATAGTTTACAATGAAAAAGTTGAAGGTCACCCTATAATAATTCAAAACTATCAGGACATCAAGTCTATTAAGGAGTGCCATATTCTTTATATAAGCGCAAGTAAGTCGGCCGAGATACAGCAAATACCAGAGATATTGAAAGTAAAGAATATACTTACTGTAGGGGATTCGGAAGATTTCATTATAAAAGGAGGAGTGATCAGGTTTTTTATTGATCAGGGAAAAATACAGCTACAAATTAATAATAGTGCTGCCAAAGCTTCAGAGCTCAGGATCAGTTCAAAGCTATTAAGGTTGGCTACAGTAACAAACGAAATATGAAATTTGTAGATGTACCTATCGGAAAAAAGCTGCTAAGGGCTATTATACTTACCTCCGGGGTGGTGCTGTTAATAACATGCTCATCATATTTTGCCTATGAGTTCTTTACTTTCCGCCAGTCAGCGATCAACCAATTGAGCATTATAGGGGAGATTGTGGCCGATAACAGTACTGCAGCCCTTGCATTTAACAGCCAGAGTGATGCTACTGAGGTATTAGCATCGCTCAAGGCGCATCCACACATAGAAGCGGCCGGAATTTATGATAATAACGGAAAACTTTTTGCTCACTATCCGGAGGAATTGGAAGGAGATAACTTCCCTGACTCTGTAAATTTTTCCGGATACGCCCTTATGGATTCATATATTATTGGTGTACAGCATATTGCTCAGAAGGATAATAGGCTTGGCACCCTTTACCTTAAATCCAACACCACGGCTATAGCCAGAAGATTACAGCTGTATGCCTGGATCGCCGTAATCGTAAGTGCCATATCCTTTTTAGTGGCATACATCCTCTCTCAAAAAATGCAGAGAGCGATAACAGGGCCGGTAAGGGAGCTGGCTGATACGGCTTTGGCCATCTCAGAAAGAAAGGATTATACGGTTCGTGCCACCAAATTTGGCAGTGACGAGGTAGGAGCGCTTACCACTGCCTTTAACCAGATGCTGGATGAGATACAAGCGCAAAACAAAGCTATTAAATCGTTCAATGCACATCTCGAAGAAAAAATCAAGGAAAGAACAGCCGAGTTGGAGATAGCCAATAAGGAACTTGAATCGTTTACTTCTTCAGTATCTCATGATCTGAGAGCCCCATTAAGATCCGTTATTGGATACTCTAAGATCATAGAGGAAGATTACTCAGTTAAACTGGGAGATGAAGGGGTAAGGATGCTGAACCTAATTATATCCAACGGACAAAGGATGGGGCAGCTAATTGATGATCTTTTGGCCTTCTCAAAAGTTGGGAAACAAGATGTATTAAAGGTGCCATTAGATATGGAGAAGATCACGTCAGAAGTAATCGATGAGATGACCCAGGACATTGCCAATACTAAAAGTGTGGAGATCAAAACGGATAAGATCCTGGATGCAGAGGGAGATAAAAGCATGATAAAGCAGGTAATGACCAACCTGATTTCCAACGCACTGAAATACTCTATGAAAGAGGCAAAGCCATGCATAGAAATCGGCTCATATCAGAAAGATAATACCAATGTGTATTATGTCAAAGACAATGGTGTAGGGTTTGATATGCAGTATTATGATAAGCTTTTTGGGGTTTTTGAGCGATTGCATAATCAGCATGACTTCGAAGGCACCGGTGTGGGGTTGGCTCTTGTCCATAGAATTGTGCTGAAACACGACGGACAGGTATGGGCGGAGGGAAAGGTGAACGAAGGAGCTACCTTTTATTTTTCATTACCAGGAATTTCAGACATGTATTACCTAAAGCCAGAAAAATATGATTGACAAAATTTATGATGTAGACGTTCTATTGGTTGAAGATAACCCTGATGACGTGGAGCTTGTGATCAGGGCGCTGAAAAAGCATAACCTTGGCAATAACCTGATCCATCTGCCCGATGGAGCGGAAGCTTTGGATTTTATTTTTGCCCGGGGTAAATATGAAAGTCGCAAAATTGAACAAAAGCCAAAAGTAATCTTACTGGATCTAAAAATGCCAAAAGTAGATGGTCTCCAGGTGTTGAAGGCCATAAGGGAAGACGAACGCACAAGGCTTATTCCAGTGGTTATAATGACTTCGTCTGCAGAGCAAAAGGATATTATTGAAAGCTATGGTTTGGGAGTAAATGCCTATGTTGTTAAGCCGCTGGATTTCGAGAGCTTTTCCAAGGCCGTGGCAGAGCTTGGCTTGTTTTGGTTGTTGGTGAACAACTCTCCGGGCTGAAATGGAAATGGAATGATCAGGCCGGTAGCTACATTTTACAGATGATTGGCATATGCATACGCTATCAGTTCGTTGGCAGTATTGAGCTTCAGCTTTCTTAAAATGTTCTTCCGGTGAGTTTCTACTGTAAATTCACTCAAAAAAAGCTTCTCAGCAATCATCTTACTGGTCAGCCCTTGTTTTATCAGGTGAATGATCTGCATTTCTCTTTCACTGAGCAGGTTTACCTCATGTAAGGACGATCCCTTTTCTGGTAATCCAAGAAAAATATTTTCGCCTCTGCAGATTTTTACTACGGTTTCCTTTAATAGCTCAGCATCGGTAGTCTTTGAAATGAAGCCGTTTGCACCTCTTTTCTGACCTTCTCTTATCAAATGTGGAGCCTGGATCATGGAAATCAGGATAATGATCATATTAGTATAACGTTCTCTTAGCCATGTACAAAGGTCAAGTCCGCTTTGTACCCCGAGTTGAATGTCTAGCAGGACCAGGTCAGCATCTATTGAAGCAGAACTATCCAGGGCGTTAAAAATACCGGTTAAAGTAAAATTATCTTCCTCCTCGAGAATACGAGCCAGGCCATCGGCAAACAGTTGGTGGTCATCTATTATTAAAAATTTAAAAGTTTTTTTCATAGGCTTGGAAAAGGTATAGTTATAATAGTTGTGGTTCCCGACCGTCGATCAGAAACGATATGTACGTTTCCATGATATTTGTTTGTACGTGTATGGATGTTGTCCAACCCCATGCCTGCATGCGAAATGGAAGTATCATACCCCACACCATCATCTTCAGCCAGTATTTGTAGTTGCTTGTCTTCAATGATGATCTGAAGAGTAGCCTGATGAGCTTTAGCATGCTTCAGTACATTTGCCAGTAATTCTGATATCATCCTATAAACCGAAAGTTGAAGCTCCGCAGGCAGCAGAGTGTCATCGCCCTGCGCTATAAGCGAGAACCGTGTCCTGTTGAGATCATTTAGCTCTGAAATTTTTGATTCTGCTGCATTAAAGAGTGTTGTGTTATGTAGGTTGGAGGTTGAGAAATTACCAATAAAAAAGCGGAGGTCATTACTCGCCCGGTTGATCAGGTTTACCAGATGTTCATCCTTTTTATAACTATTGGTAATAATCAGTTTTATGGCACTTATAGTAGCCCCCAGGTCGTCGTGTAGATCACGTGCAATTTGCTTCCGTTCCCTCTCCTGGGTGGCCAGCTCACGTTCAAAAAGTTCATTGAGGTGAATGGCTTTTTCCTGTTCAAGCTGATGGTTTTTATCAAGAGTTTTCCGGTACCTCCAGCCGATAAACAAACCAAACATTATGAACTCAACACATAGTACCCAATAGAAGTAGTTAGGATAGGTAATTTCGTAATAGGGTAACAAGCCTTCGTAATTAAGGTAATACCCGGCAGCATTAAAATATAGAAGTAAAAATGCCAGGGGGATGAAAAACAGTAGTTCTAGGGGTTTTTGAGCTGCATTAATAATATTGATAAACATGCTAATCATTATCGAAACGATAAGAATGATCGCTGTTTTCCAGAAGAACTGATAGGTGGCTGACTCGACGGAAACATATTTTTCAAAAAATGCATAGAACAGTATGTACAGCAGCGCGTAGGCCATACCCGTAATATTAATACGCCTCAGTATTTTCCGTATAGGGAGCCGGCCCCTTTGTTGCCCTAAGGTGTAGTCTATTACTACAAAATGCAGGCAGGAACCCAACAAGGTTAGCCCTGTGGTAGGAAGGTGCATTAATATATCAAAAAAGTACTCCCCCGGATAAAAAGATATCAGCAGCTCCTCCTGAAGTATAACTACCGCGACTATTAATATATAGGCTGCCAATATAAACAGCGTCTGTTGGCGCAAGATGATCCCCAAAACCGAACATAAAATACCCAGCAGGATTAAAGCTCCTATAAAAAAACCAATGGTCCAGAAAAACTTCTTCTCCCAAAGCAGGTTATGGGCGGGAGTAGTAATATCAGTGATGGCGTTTTGCGGTTTTTTAAAATTACGAACCTTAAGGAGTAATGAGGCAGCCTCGCCTACTTTCAGGTCTATGCGAGTGGCCAGAAAACGGACAGGCACGTTACGATGCCGGGCTGGTTGGTTAAAAGAAGATGTGTCAACCGGCAACCAGAAATCGTCGACCTTCCGGTAAAGAATGATGCTATCGGCGTGTGAATAAAGGCTCCACCAATAAGTCTGCCTTCGATCGGATATATTTTTCACTTTTAAATGGAGCCACAGCGGATGCGGGTTTGGACCAAGGTTTAATGTGGTATTCAGGTCCCAATGTTTAAATTCTCCGAGTGTTATCATTTGTTCTGCGTTGGCCACCTTGCCGTTTCCTCCTTCATCGATCCAGTAAGTCGCGTACTTGGACAAGTGCTCTAGTGATGGTCCATTCAGGTACAGGGTATCCATATAGTCGCTGATATCCTGCGAGAGTGCCTTTGGGGAAAGCAGGTGAAGGACAACAGAAAGCAGGATTAAACGGAGCCGCATTGAACAAAAATGGCTACAAAAAACCTGAAATAAAATACCTCCAAGTAGGTATTGTAATTAAACCGGCCTCTTTCAATCTTTGAAATAAAAGTTTTTTCAATAATGAAGGCTATATTTTTCATTCTCCTCACGCTGCTGTCTCTCAATGTATTTGGGCAAGAAAACTACCCTGCCCGAGTAGTTGGGGGGGCACTTTATGCCCATGATCTGTTCAAGTTTCAGGCTCAGGATGCTGCAGGCAAAGTATCTCACTTACATACTCTCGATATTGACGTGGGATTTACCAACTGGTACTGGACTGCCAACGCTTTCGTGGCAGGGGCAACAACAAATTTAAATATTGAAATTGAGGCGAAATTCAGAGGATTCACCATGAAAATGCCGGATGGTTCTTATCGTCACATCACCTTTGAAGAGGCCGGGATGAGCAAACCAGAAGGCTATGCCATCAATCATCTGGTATTGGATGTGGAGTTCGGAAAGATTGATGCATGGGCTGAAGTGATGTTTCAACTTAACGGAGGAAATTACAATCAGAAAAAGCACTGGACGAGTTCGGTCAGGTGGACATCCAATGGCAAGGCTTATGATAAATATGTGGTTGATAACAAGCTGAAAAATGTAACTGACATTATGAAATCACTCGATCCTCAGATTACAGTAAGGGAGAAAGGGCGCATTAGTGATCATAGTTTTTTCCTGGGGCAGATTGAAAAATATATCGGCAAAGTTTATGCTGACCACGAAAAGCAGCAACAAGAGGAACAATTGAAAAAAGAGGGAGAAACCCTTCTCGCCCAGGCCAGAGACGCAGAAGCAAGTGGAGATATGGAGTCTGCAGAAGCCTTGTACGAACAGGCCCAAACCAAGCTCAATGAACCATCAATACAGGAGGATATCCGGAGAGTTAAAAATATCCGTGAGGAGCAGAAAGGACAGGTCGAAGCCGGGGAAGCCGCTGAATATGAAGATGCCGATAACTACACTGGCACAATAAGTAGCAACAATAGCGGGGCACCACAATCACAGAACAGCACTGCTCAAAGTAATACCGAGAACACCTACAGCTATGACCCACAGGCATGGGCAAAATTTAATCAGTCGCAACAACAGGTAAAGCAGTGGTCTGAAAACTTTGACAGACAGATTACTATCAATCAGCAAAATCAGAAGATAAAACAGCAGAGATATGAGCAGATGGGAACGGAAATTGGCTCTGCAATTGGCAATTTTCTCAATGAGATGGAAAGAAGGAAGGAAGAGCAGAGGATCAATAAAAGGACAAGGGAAATTAATGGGGCAGTTGATGGTGCATACGGTCAGCTTTATGATGATGCAGATTACTGGCTCGATTTTCAAAAACAGCTTATTGATTTTGGCGGCAGGTATAAGAGCGTAATTACTCCCAAAGCTTTGGAGAATATTAATATGGCCGTAGCTGCTATTAAAAGTAACCTGGAGCGGATTGAAGATAAAGTAAAACAGCTTGATGCGGACGTTGAATATCAATGGGGTTTTGCCCGGGATATGAATGATGTATTTAAGTTTCCGCTCACAAGCTTTCAAAACATGAATTTAGGAAAGACTGACCCTGGGATCGGATATTACCTGGTCACAATTCTCAATTCGGGCGGAGGTATTCCAAACACCCGGGACAGGTCAGCTTATATTACTGATATAGCCTCTCTCCTCTCAGAATATGCCGTTGATGTTCAAAACTTCAACTACATATTGTCTTCAGCAGGGGTTTATAAATCAGGCAAGGGAGCCAGCAGCAGATATGAGGCTTTGCTATCAGGCGCCCAGGCTATTGAGGCCTATATTGCTTTAAAACATCAAATTCAGCTGGAGTATGATGCCTTTGAGAAAGATTTAAAGGAAAATAAGGGATTCCTGAAGATCACCAATTCCAACAGCCTTATCCATCTTGTGGATGTCTACCCTCTTACAGGGGCTCAAAAAAATCAGCAGCCTACGGGCAATACAGCCCATGCCATGCCTTATTCCCAATCTATGGAGACACTTTTCCCAAGGATTACAGAGCTAAATATTGCTTACAGCGACCTGAAGGACAAAATAGGTGAGTTTCGTCACTTGTACTCCAGGTATTCACCGGATAAATCAGCGGATTTCAAGGCAGGCGGGTACTATGTTGAACCCGGTACGGTGAAGATATTGCTTTCCCAGCGTTTTATGGAACCTGACCCTTTGGAAGTTTCTCTCAACGTTGCAAAAGGCAGCCATATTAGTGTTGATCTTGCAAGTTATTCAAACCGATTCAGGCTCAGCAAGCTTTTCAGACCTTTTGGAGTAACCCTGAAAGACGGAAAATTTCATCAAACTAAATCGTTCATACCAGCATCGCGAAACAGGGGATTTCCTAATAACTATAAGCTCAATTTTGCCTATACTGCCTATAATTTCGGAATATCCGAGTTTTCGACCACCCTTTTTGGCAAAAAAACTTATAAGGGGATGAGAGGATACGAAAGGAACAAATGGGCCTTTTTTAGCAGCTTTGATTTCCCCAGAGTCTTCTATGGTAAAGGTTCTATAATTACGGGCTATGAAGATATTTCCGGAGAAATTTACAAGCGCGATATCACTGACCTTTCGTATATAGGTACAGATTTGGCACAGGGAGGGGTAGGGATAACCAAAGGGCTTTTCGGTGGTACCTCACAGCTGGAAATAGGGGCCTTTGCCACATTGCTTAACTTTAGAAGCTTCTCCGTGGAAGCTACTCATGAAAACTCGTCAGGAGGCAGCAAAAGTCTGACAACCGGAGATTACAGGTATCCTGTTTTGAATTACGCTATAGGCCATGGCAAGGTAGCGTTCAATACACATATAGGGCAGTTGTTTATCAATTTAGAGTACTCATTAAACTATTATCCTGCCAAAGGAGCATCCGATATTGAACTGGGGGAAAACGGCGACATCAGCCAGCTAGATGATGATTATAAGGAGCGTTTCACCTCTTTTTTTGAAGATGTTCATGCCGATTACTTTAATAATAGCTTCACCATTTACATTTTGTTTTAAACCATGAGAAAAATTGCAGTAATATTATTGATCCTGCTTGGCTCCTGCGAAATAAATGATGTGCAGGTTGTTGATATTGAAACTTCAGCCCCGGCAAAAGATAGTCCATGGATATTGGAAAATGGTACTTTTGTGCGTGCAGTAACGCAAACGGCCACCGGTGACCCGGTGTTTTTAGGTTTGGATGAAAACAATACGTCCATTTTAGGTATGAGGAAAATAACGGGAGAAATAATAACCCGCGAAATTGGTGAATCAGCCTATGAGATAGGTTCATACGGCAGTTACACTGTTTTATTCGATGGTAATGTTACCGTGTACGACGATAACCTGGAGTATGTTGACTATTATACAGCCGATACCTATGCTTTTACAAGCCGTTACAATAAAGTGACCTGGGCACAGGGCTCCACTATCTATCAACTTTCATTACAAGCCGACCTTCAAAGCTCTTCGTTGGATGATCCCGGCGGGGGTACGGTATCTTTTGAGCCTTCCGGGTTTTTCCACCTACCCAACCGCACCTTTGCAAAAGCGAGAGTAGATACTAATGAAGCCACCTATTTTCATATGGTGCAGTATGATGATGCATTCAGGTTTGTTGACGACTTTATTATAGATGCCAACTACGCCTTATTATTTAATAATGCATCCAGGTTTTATCTGGGGCATGGCCTGGGTACACCTACTACCATTTATGAGTATGCATCAGACGGTAGCTTTTTAAGAGAGATTGAAGACTTCTCCATTCCGGATTATGACTATGCAGGCAAATATCAATTGCTGGAAGATGGCAATATTATGGTGTTGAGTAACTTAATATTGTCCATCCTGGATTTTGAGACCAGGGAGGAATTGTGGTCGCTCAGAGGTGTACAGGATTATTATCTTAATGCGGATGGTTCTGTGGTAATAGCCACTACCTATAACTCCGGGGTGCAGGGCGACGGACCAAATATTTATATAATAGAGCCATATAATTAATTAGCAATAAGTCTGAGAACTCAATATTTTATGCCGGCAACCTAAAGTTTAAGCTCTGGTAATTGTAATAAGTTTTCTCGATATTTTTTTGAGACTGGTATGCTGGCGGGAGGCAGAAAAACTGCATGGTTAGAAATAGCTTTGATATAACTCGTGTTAACTGCATATCGCTGGTGCACCCTGATAATGCTTATCGTGTGTAGCAATTCTAAAAACGACTCCAGCTTTTCCCTGATGGTATACCTCCCTTCGACTGAGTATATGTCAATATAATTACCATCAGATTTAATATATAAGATTTTGGCCACCTCAAGTTTTATCTGCATGCCTCGGTTCTTTATAAAAATAGAATGATCTTCAGAGGGTCTTGTCAGTTCAGAGCTATAAAATGACCTGATAGCAATTGAAATGGTCGTAATAAGCGTCGGCTCGTTATAAGGTTTCATCAGGTACCCATTAGGGTGGAGCGCCTTGAGCTGGTTCAGCGTATTTTTATCACCATATGCCGTTAGGAATATTAACGGCATATTACGGCCAGACCTTATCTTTTGCGCCAGCCAGATGCCGTCATGTTCTCCGGTAAGGTTGATGTCTACCAGCACAATATCAATATCAGTGTTTTTTATTTCGCTCCATGCCTTTTCTGCGCTGGCGGCGCTTCCCGCTATACCGTAGTCGTTATCTTCCAAAGATTGTATAAGCGCTGCACGGGCTACAGCCATATCTTCTACTACATATACTTTTTCCATCATTCGTCTGAAAATTGAACTGTTACAGTTACTCCATCTTTTCCCTTTATTTCTATGCTACCTTCCATTTCTTCCGCCAGCATATATATCAGGCGAAAGCCCATAGTTTTGGTCAGGTTTTTTTCAAAGTCATCGGGCAGTCCCTGTCCGTTATCACTGTATTTAAATACATACTGATTCGTTTTATTCATTACCATGCTCAGCTTTATGCTTCCCTTACCTGCTTCAAAAGCATATTTCATAGCATTAGTGAGGAGTTCGCTGGTTATTAAACCTATGGGTATTGCTTTATTAATGGATAAAAAGATGCGAGAGGCTGAAACCATAACAGTGATGTCATGTCCTTCGGGTGTGTCAAACAATTGTTCCGATAACTTATTGAGATATTTTTCCATCTGCACAGTGGAACCCTCTTCTTGCCGGTATAGCATTTCATGAACCGAGGCTATGCTGCTTATATAGTTCTGTGAATCATTCAGGAGCTTAAGCATATCTTTATTTGTGATTTTTTTTGACTGTATCCGGAGCAGGCCGGAGATCACCTGCAGGTTGTTTTTTACTCTGTGGTGTACCTCTTTCAATAACACCTCTTTTTCCCTGACCGAGGTCTGAAGGCTCTTTCTCTGGCGTTCTATAGTGTTTTTGTCCTTTCTTGATTTGAAGTACAGACAACCGGTAATAGTGAAGAGCAGAAGGAGGAACCCTAAAACACACCATTGCTGAGTTGCTACTTTTTCCTTTACAATTAAGGCCTCCTTCATCTTCTGAAGGTCTTTATCCTTTTTCTTGCTTTCATAGCTTACCTTGGCTACCAGGTTATCACGCTCCATGCGGAGGCGCCTCACAGAATCTTCCAGGTGATCCGCCTTTTCGAAATAGATCATGGATCGCTTTGTTTCGCCCTTTGTCAGCAATATTTTGCCTTTAAGCTGGTAGCTCTCAATCTTAGTGTCGGTGTGTACATAAGAATTGATGCTGGCAAGCGTACTGTCAATATACAGTTCTGCAAGAACAGGTTTATTGAGGAACATATAGGCTTGTGCCAGTTTATAGAGTACGGCCGTCTGGACAGGATACCCTCCGGTGCCAAAACATGATCTGCGTTCTTCCTTATACACGGACAGGGCTTTGTCAAACGCTCCACGATCAAAATCAATATCAGCAATATTCCCCTTTACTACCATCTCAAAGCATTTTTTATATGCTGCGGATCTTTCTGCAACACCGTTCCTGTTAGGTTTTTTGAGTTCTGCAAGAGCCATTCTGTAATGCTCCATGGCTTTTTTATAGTTAGAAAGGTGATAATAACAAAGCCCGGCATTGTTGTGCATGCTCGAAACCATCAGTTGATTCCCAATAGAGTCAAAGGCTTTCATTTGCCGGATGAAACCTTTGGCAGCCTGAATGTAATTTCCGCTTTTATAATTGATCATGGCAATGTCATAGACTGTGGTAAATCCCTTCGCCCTCCAGCCATTTTCCAGATGTTGATATTTTTCCAAAAGGGGTATCAATCCGATGATCTCACTGTACGCCTCCAGCTGCCTGTAATTGTTGTACAGAATACCCGATATCCTGTTAATGTCAATAGGTGAGTAATATTCTTCGTATTCCAGCAGCTGATTGCCCAATCTTAAGGTTTGCTCCTGCCATTGGAGTTTATCAAACAACATAAGTTTGAGCAGCTTGTTAGAGAGTACGTCATGTATCTCTCCTTTATTTTTGCTCCATGTTTCGGCCTCGGATACTATAGGCAGGAGGTCCTCGTAAAAACACATCCTCCCGATCATGTTATCCTTAAGAAGATTTTTCAGGTTTTGAACAGCGTTAAATTCACTCCTTGAGGTAATGCGTGCCGGAAGATTTTTTTTAAGCGAGTCAGGCACAATGAATTGCCCTTGCAAAGGGGAGAGGTTAACCATAATTGCAAACAGAGTAATAATGAAGGTAGTTAGCGCCCTGCATTTACTGAGGTAGTGAAATAGCATATCGATAGCCGTGGAACAAGTATAAAGTTGGCAGAAGTTTATATAAAAAAAGCCACGGATTCGCAGCTTTTTTACTTAGGAATACAGAGCAGGGTACTTCCTGCCTGTATTCCAGCGTGTTATATTATTCCCGCTCTTTTATGCGCCACCAGTTAAAATTCCAGCTCTCGCCATTTCCGGTAGAAGTGATCGTGAACTCTTCTGTACCTTCTTCCAGTTCCACATAATGTGAGATAGTCTGCCAGTTTTGCCAGCCTCCTGTGTTAGGTATGTCCAGTTCCTGTGTAGTACCATTAACAGCCAGAGAAAGCTTTTGACCATCATTAGGAGAAGCTACCCTGTACTCAATTTTATAAACAGAAGTACCGGGTATGTTTATCTGGTTATATTTTAACCATTGGTCAGAATATAAAGACTCAACATCAACGCCACCGCCATAGTCCGAACATGTTCCGTGAGTTACCTGACTGCTTTTGTCTGAATAATTTTCAGCCTGGATCAGTAGGGGAGCCTCCGATATTCTCCACCAGTCAATATTCAGAAACTCACCGTGGCTCGACTCAGCCAACAGGCGGATATTGCATATACCTTTGGTCAGGTAAGCTAATTGGGAAACGGTGGTCCAGTTATGCCAATCGCCTGTATAGGGTATATCTATAGTGGCTAAATCTGTACTGCCATTGTCAGTCTGAAGCTTTATTTTTCCTGAGCAGGAGCTGTCATCACCGGCAATCCTGAATTCAAAGTTATAATAACCATTAGCAGGAATATTGATGTGATCATACTGTAGCCAGTCGCCATTCGAGATATTACCTGCATGCACAACGCCCGACCCATCATCATGCATAATTATTCCCTGCGACTCGGAGCAGTCCTCGGCCTGAATTTTCAACCGGAAATGTTCTCCCTTCTGATCAGGCGCAATATAGGCAGTCATATAGTTGTGCAACTGATTGGCAAGCTTTTGAGCCTCTAAATTTGGTAAATTCATAGACTCCACCAGTACAGCTATGTTTTCATCGATAATCCGGATGCTTGGTGGATAGCCGGCGTGCTGAATGGATGGCAGCTCATCACGCACCTGTTCTTGATAGCCCAGGAGTATCTTAATTACAATGCTGTTGCGTGCTATACTGATGTCGTCGGGCCTGTGGGTCTGGTTAGGTATTGTTACATGCTTTACGTCATCTGTATTTTCGGCATTCTCTTCAGGAGGTACACGGTTTACATAAGTTACCCTGTGAAACACCCTCCAGACATCATTGGGCCTGGTTAAAGCGTCCTTCAGTGCAATGGCATTGGGGTCATCCGGGTTGTCAAGCCAGTCTTTATCAATAATTTGCCTATCCGGGTTATTCGTTTTGGCCAGGGCATTAAAGTTTTCCTTATCCGGATCGAGGTAGAAACTCATAAAGCGGTATCCTAACACTTTCCCCGGGCATGGGGCCGCCTGGTAATTGATCGGGTACTGTCCGGCTTCAACGCGTGGTGTAAAGCTCGCCAGGTTATCGTTTACTACCACATTAAATATGCCTGCGGTGTCTTCCAGGATATAATTTTCATTATCGACCTGGGCAATGGTATAGTTAGTTGTATACTCATCGGGTTGATACCGAACCCTGATTTTAGTTACTACTCCGGCATCGATCAAGGCGGCAGTCAACGAATTTGCAGGGTTGAGGTAATCAAAATTTCCCGGGGTTGCCGGTCGTTTTCCCCAGCCATCAACAGCTACATTTTCTATAGGTATTACCTGCTTGCCAAGAAAGCCTTCGCCATCTACTTTGGACTGGAGGTTGAAGGAGGCGGTGTCTCTGGAGGCGCTGGTATGAAGGCCTTCTATGTTACCGCTTAGCCCTAATTTAAAATCGCCTTCGCCACCGAAATTCCATCCCATTCCAATCAAAAATTCAAACTCTCCCTTTATATTGTAGGAAAGCTCTCCTTTGAAATTGAGGCCAACAGCCTCTCTTCTGGAGGCGCCTTCTGAGATTTCTTCGCTAAATAAGCCCCCGTCTGCTGTCCATACATAGGTATTGGCAATGCTTCTGTTTGCAACTTCTTTTAACCAGCCTTCCTTCGATCTTAAAGCATTGGGGGTGGCAGCTCTTAAGCTGGAAAAGTAGTTTTCATATTCAGCTTGCTGGCGCCTGATTTTTTCCTTTGTGGCATATGCTTCCTGCACTTTGTAGTAACTCCCTTTTTCAGAAACACCAAGGTCTCTGTAATTAATGTCCTTATCAAAGCCGATGCAACCATCCAGAGAACCGTTTTTTACATAATTAGGGTTAAGCTTAAACATAATGACATTAGTATCCGGCGGAATATTTGAATCTGCAACGGGCAGGTAGCCCAAAGTAGCCCCGGTGCGTTTTGAGCGGACTGCATAATAATCGGCAACCAGTGACTTGACAATGGCGGCTCCCATATTGTTGGGCCTGTAAATGCGCCTGGGCTGAACGCCAAGCTGGTTATGAGGAAAATTGCCCAGATTGTATAGGTTCTGTTCAAAAGCCCCATCCATCACAATGTCACTACTGGTTTGTTTATTCTGAGAAACACGACCACTGGCTACCAGTTGTGCACCTGCCTCCAGCTTTAATGTAAAACCTGCTGTCCCGGAAAAATCACCGGTAAAAATATTTGTTTTCACAGGAAACGAAATACCTATACTTGCTTCACCCTCTGCCCCTGAGGTTATCGTTCCTGATAAAGAGCCACCTCCGTGTAGGGTACTAATACCACTGTAAATCACCTCATCACCCTGCTCCAGGGAAACACTCGATGCCCCCAGATACTTATCAGGATTGCTGGCCTGCTCTATACTGAGATTCTCACTGGGCAATGGCGGTGCACCTTCTATAAAACCGATGATCTGTGCATTGGTCTGTATTTGTCCCAAATAAACCAGCTCCGTGGCATCGGGTTCCTGGTCAGTATCCAGCAGCCAGGAGGTGCCGTCCGACCTGATACCTATGTGTACGCGTCCTGCGCCTGCATCAAGTTCGGCAATTGCAGGGGGAGCGCTGAGGGCCATATTTGCAGCTTCCTGTGTGGTAATGCCATTACTGATATTGATGGCGTATTGCACGTCATCAGAAACGGGAGGTGGGTACAGAAGATTTGAGGTGGCGTCAGGCCAGGATTGCTCTGCTACATAAACTGTTCCTGAATACGATAAAAACTTAGCATCGCAGGGGTCAGTAGTCATGTCGGATAGTCCTACTGAGTTATCGATCCCGGCACCCTGGTTGTCATTGCAGGGCCAGTAGGCAACTAACCCTTCTTCATCACCACGTAAGGGGTGTTGCATGGTTTGCCTGATGTCTCTTTGTTTTCTCTCTACATTCCACAACCTTACTTCCGCCAGGTAGCCGTTATAAAAATTAGATCCATCGGGTGATCCCAGCCAGGCCCGATCTACCATATTCACGGTACCAATATTGACAGTATCTACTTTTTGGCCATCTACAAACAAAGTCCAGTATGAGGTGATTGGTGTTGGCACCCAGAAAGGATCTTTATCATCGGCATTGTCAATATTTCTGACACCCATAATTTTTCCCGGATTACCTCCCGTTTCATCATGTACCTCCTGGCCCTTACCTGCGTCAAAGCTCCAGTAAGCAGCGAGGTCAGCGTGTTCCGAGGGTTTTTCAATGGCTCTTTTTTGATAGTAGGTAAGCTGCTCCGGCAGTCTGACGGTGGTCCATATCCGGATGTCATCCACAATGCCTGAAAGTATGCCGGAACCGGCTTCGTCAGTTTTACCTATAAAAGGTGTTGCGTCACTATCATCCAGTTTGGCAGGTACTTTATTCTGATTTATCTGGCTATAGACAGGAGTATTGTTATCGATAAAAATTGCCAGTGAAGCCTCAACAGGTGCTGCATAAAAATAAGCATCTCCCTGAACTTCAGTGCTTACGGAATTAACAGCATTGGTAATACGAGGCTGGATGCTAAAATCTTCTCCAAAATCGGTATCGCTTGGTGGCGAATCCAGCTTCCAGTAACCGCGCAAGCCAGCTTCAGCCGTTGATACCGGGGTGTTCAAATGATCAATAATTTGCTGCTGTGTTCGGGCAGTGGACCAAAGCTTTACTTCTCTCATGCCGCCCTGATAGTGTTTTTGTATTCCTGTACCACTATCATCCAGTGCGGCACCCAGCAACCAGCCCGACGCCGGAAGGGCCGAAGGCTTTTGATAATTGGATACGGTTATAGTATCTTCCGATTGGGAAACACCATTGATATAAACATTATAATTTAGCTGAGAAGCACTTAACCAATCGAGCACTAATGCGATATGGGTATCAGCACTTGCATCTTCGCTATTATCTGCAAAAGGTATTTTTATACCTGTAGAGTATGTATTTAAATGGGCAACATGGGGAATGTAGATACGAACTTCCAACTCTCTGTCACTCTTCAGTACCAGTGAAAATAAGGAGTGCTGGCCATCCTGTCGTCCGCAGGATATTAGTGTTGATAAATCACTGCTGCTGGTTTTACTTTCAGGCCGGACCCACATCTCAACGGTCATGGCGTCTGACAGGCCTTCATTTTGTAACACTTGGGCATAGGCATTATTGGAATCGCTGAAGTAAAGCATATTTTGAGCCCCGGCGGCCTGGTATACACCACTGAGGTGGGTCCATTCTCCGGCCTTGAGCGTATGGGGACCTGTTGCTATATATTCATCACCGTTACTGTCATGGATAGTGAATACAGGTTTTCCGTCGGTGTCTAAGGCCAGCATAAACCTCCTGTCATTCTCAATATCTGCCCATTGTGATATGATCGGTTGAACTTTTTCATTATCAATACTTTGCTCATCCGGGCAAACCCAGGCTTCTACAGTTATGGCTTTGCCTGGCTGGCGCTGGAGCTGGCCACACTTCACATAGGCCTCATCATGCAGGTGTAGTCCCCAGCTGGAATGGTATGCAGCTGCCAGGTGTGTCCAGGTCGATGTATCCGGAATCGGCTTTTCTGAGATAGCTATTACGGTATCATCTCCTTCATTTTTGGCTGCGTATAATTTGTTCTGCCCGGTTAATGAAAAAATATATGGGGTGTCATAACCCTGATAAAGAATAGCATTGTCATTGTTATGCGTCTGGCTGATGGCCCAGGCTTCTATCGTTACATCGCCGCTGATTTTAAGTTTCTCACTTTCCGGGAGCTCAAACATTGCATTTTGAACGGCTGCAGGGACGGGATCCAACACCCAACGAGGGTCAGCACCTGCCATATAGGTATATTTTATGGTCGTCAGGTCTTCAGGTACGGACTGGTCCAGGTCTTCGTCCAGCTGGTGAATACCATTAACAGCAAACAGCAGTGAAGCATGCGGCCTTAAACGATCAGGCAGCTCAGTTTCACTTATTGTTTCTCCCTCATTTGTACGTGTTACATTGTTTGCATAGTCATATTTTGTGGGTGCATCCGGCTCTTCCGTTGAATCC
Source organism: Fulvivirga ulvae (assembly GCF_021389975.1). Taxonomy (NCBI): domain Bacteria; kingdom Pseudomonadati; phylum Bacteroidota; class Cytophagia; order Cytophagales; family Fulvivirgaceae; genus Fulvivirga; species Fulvivirga ulvae. The sequence goes on along the minus strand of NZ_CP089981.1, from coordinate 1,188,194 downwards.
GGCATGCGGCCATTAATAATGTCTACAATGTCAGAAAGTTTGGCTGGGAGGTTGGTCCACGTTTCGCACACTCCGGAGCCGTTAGTACCAAAGTCAGCCGTTTGGTTTTCTGCCATGATGATACTTAAGCGCCCTTCATTATCCGAGTCGTCTATGATCTCTATCTGGCATTTGTTAAAATCAGTACCTGCAGAGAGTGAGGTGAATAGCAGCCTGGCGGTATCTTTGGCCTCTTCAGGATTTTTCCAGGAAAGGACGGTTTTCACCCTTTGAGTGCGTGTGTCATAGTGCAAAGAACCCCAGTGGTCGTTATCCGTCCGATATGCTATACGGACCAGGCCGTCTGCACTTGGCAGTAGCGAAACGGAACCAATATTTTTGATGTCAGGTAGTAAAGTACCCCGGATACTTAGCAATCCGACATCTCTGGCCAGTACAGGCATACTTACTTGGGCAGGAGATGCTGCACTTATCCAGCGGCCACCTATCACTGCATTTTCATCGGAGGTATTGTCAGCACTGTTGGTTAAAGTATTACCCTGCCCTTCGTTTAGCTGATAGATTAGTTTGATATTGTTTTGGTTTGATACATCTATACTTTGATTACCAATAAGGTCTTCTTCAGAAAGATTTGTATTCCATACACGGATCTCACTTATGGCACCTTTGAAGTATGAATCACTTACCTTGCTGCTTTTTCCTATTGAACAGTGGATGTTATCGTACCTTAACGTTTGTCCATAGAAACCCTCGAATGCAGTTCTTCCATTGACATATAAATTTATGCAGCCGTTTGAAGCGATTGTCATGGACAGGAGCGTCCAGCTATTGGGTGATATGGGTGGTGACCCTGCCGGAATTCCTGTAAGTCCATTTAAATAAGCAAACAGGCTTAAGTTGAAATCTTTATCGATTTTTACACCAAAACTTTTGTTATTGTCAGTTTTCAATTCAATAACATATTGATCATGCTCAGGATCTTTGTATGGCATAATCCATGCTTCAATGGTGATGCCGCCATCAGGGGCAATCTGATGTGAACTTTGAGTAGGTAAACTTATATAGTCACTGCGTCCGTTTAGCTCCAGGGCGGTGCCGTAGAAAGGGGCATTTGCAGGATTTAAAGTGATGGGCGTTAAATCATTTTCCATCCATTTTTCGGTGGGCGAACCGGCAATCCTTCCGTTTAAGCCCAGGTCAAAGTCTAATACGCCGAAGGGTGTGTTATGCAGACTGAAACAAGCCAGAATACCTGCGTTGGTCAGCATACTGATAGAGTCTCCGTCTTTTGTATGTGCGGGTTCCTGTCGATAATAAACAGTAGCAGAAACGTTGCTTGCGTTGACGGCCAATTGATATATTGCCGAAGGCTCTATCAGAGGATATTTTGTGCCGGTGGTGTTAAGGCCAAAGCCATCCAGCTGCGACATGTCAAAAGGCACCTGGAATGATCCGGGAATAGAAAAGGTTGATAAACTGCCCGATGCAGCGAAGATGTGCCATACAAATTGCTTATCGACAGGAACCCTTACCACGTCAAAACAAGCCATGTATGACAGTTCTATATTAAGAGGTAAAAGGTATGCCGGTTCGGGAAAGGATTGTCCGTCCAGAGACTGACTTCCTAAGCTGTCCTTATCAGAGGCTGGTATATCTGCATTTTCGCTGCGTACGTAGCGGGTTTCCGTGGCATGGGCCAAATCCATGTTCTGCTGCCTGAAAACAAACCGGTCTACCAGTAAACCGAAAGGGAATGGCGTGTCGGCTGTATTATACCCCGATGAAGTGGGCGTATCGGGATTTAGCGATGTGGCTCTGAATAAGTAAATGTAGTCGCCATCAGACAGCACCACGAAAGGGTTGGCCTGGGTAAGTGATGCTGAGGTGTTGGGGTTTCCATCGGCATCCACGCCGGGTATGTCACGGGTGATCAAATTCATGCCCGGCACACGGAGTTGCGTGGCGCAGTCCAGAGCTACAAGTTCTGTCCAGCCGTCATCTATAGTGAGATCGCCGGAGTTGATGTCGTTTGCTACATCAGCACCTATTGCAGGATCAAGTACACACCAGTATACTTCGTCATACGCCTTACTGGTATCGTCTGAGCGTGTAGAGGCGAAGGCAAAGGTGTAGCCCTGATGTGTAATGGTTTTAACATTACTGAAGGTGCGTTCTTCGTTTCTGATTTTCATAGGTTATTAAATTTGTTGGTTTACTTGACTAATCTGACTTTTATGTGCCGCTTGTTCCGGTGGTACATGAAAGGGTGTATGAATCTCAATTTTTTAGCAGCGTTTTCACAAAAATTGTGAAGCATGGATGGTTTTTTGTGAAGTATGGATGATTCAGGTTTATCGCAAAGGGGCAAGAGACTTGAATGAGTCAATTCAAATAAACTGTGATACCGCTGTCAGGTATGCTTTTTTTACAAGCGCAAAGTTCGGCGGTAAGAGTAGGGAAGTGAGATGAACTGCCGGGTGTGCTAAATTGTAAGTGGCCTGTAGGCTACAGGCTTAAGGTTTTCTGCTTTTTCAATTACCAGGAATCAGCTCCGGCGGAGAGATGGTGTAATTTAGACTTTGATACTAATGATGGGCACTCGGTAATCAACATACCGGGTGCCAACCATATTTATAGTTTTTTCAACTCCACGCGCCTGTTTTTCGCTCTTCCGTCGGCGGTGCTGTTGTCGCCTACTGGCCGGGTTTCCCCATATCCTTTAGATTCCAGCTGGGTACTGCTCACCTTATATTCAGTAGTCAATATTTTGGCTACTTCCTCGGCTCTTTTTTGAGATAAGCTGAGGTTGTAGTTGTCGTCACCCTGTGAATCAGTATGGCCCTCAATAAGAATTTTGATAGCAGGATTATCGTTGAGCATTTTAGCGATTTCTCCTATCAGCGGGTATGACTCCGTCTTGACATTGCTTTTGTCAGTATTAAAATATATACCATATAATGCTATCTTCCCTTTCTCATCCAAAGTTACTTTGATAGTAGTCTTGTCTAATGAAGTAGTAACCGAAAATGGGACCGGCTCCAAAAGGTCGGGGCCCGTTTCGGCATAAAACATCCTGGCCTGATACTCCCCTTTAATTGAAGGTGCTTTTAATTTGAACTGCCCTTTTAGTTTGGGGTTCAGGTATTGGTAATCAAGGTATTGATTATACTTGTTTTTGCTATTTTCAAATATGCCGATCCAGGCACTTTTAGCTAAATTTTCATGACCGATATAATCAATGGTAATTTCTTCACCTGCCTCGTAGGCCTTTTTGTTTAAAGTAAAACTAATCCCTGTTAAGTCCGGTTGCCCCACTCTAAAGGGTACCCGGGCGGTCAGCTCTCCCTGCTCAGCCGGGTAAAACCTTAATTCATAATTACCGGCTTGGCCTGGTGCAGTGAGGGAAAGGGTTGCTTCATGGGGATTTGATACGTAACTGTATGATTCATACTGCCGGGCATTTTCAGGGTCAACCGTTGAATTAAAAATGCCTATCCATGAACGTGAATCCATGGCATAGGTGGTCTTGACGCTAACTTTAAATTCCTGCGACGGTTTTATCTCTTCGGTAAGAATGGTAATCGTATATTCATCAGGTGTTATAGCGCTAACTACCAATTTGGCAGCACTGACAAATTTACCCGGATCTGATGAGTAAAGCCTTAACTCATATTCTCCCCTTTGTGGTGGGGCAGTCATTTCCAACACACCATTTTGGTGTGCATTGATATAGTTATATGAATAGTAACCGGAGGCGTTGCTCTGGTTTAGATTTGGTTTGAAAATCCCCAGCCAGGCCTTATCATCCATTGAGCCTGCCAGGCTTACCCTTACCTTGAATAGCTGGCCGGGTTTAATATTTTCGGTTTCAACTTTTATAGAAGCTTCAAGATTGGGCTGCACAAGCTCAAAAGCAAATATGACGTTAGTCAGAAAAAGGAGGGCTATGCCAGTGAGGTGAAGTTTTATTTTCATTGCTTTAATTAATTCTTATTAACAAGCTCTAAAATACAATTAATTATTTGATATGAAATAGTTTGTTATATTTTAAAATAAGTATCCATTGCTAAAATAGACCAGGGAAATAACATCCTTAGGGTGCATGGGTATCTCCTTTAAAGAAAAATCCTTTTCATTTTCCGGTCATGCTTACAGTGAAAATTTCCATGGCTTCGTTTCTGCCCCTTAGTTCCTGAGTGCCTATGGGCTGTAAACTATATTTTTCATCAGGCCGCAACTCATTCACCAAATCTTTGGAAATGATGATGTCCACCTGGTAAGTGTTACAAAGTCCCTGAATTCTGGAAGTGGCATTCAGCACATCACCCGTAAAAATGATCTCCTTCTTGAGAGCACCGATCTCTCCCGTAGTGACCTTGCCGCAGTGTAGTCCGGCTTTAAAGGTTGGGGCAATACCAAATTTACTCAAATACCAGCCAGACCTTTTGTCCAGATCTGATTTCATGGCAAAAAAGCATTGGACGCAATGGTTGTTTTCAATTCCCTTCTCAAAGGGCCACGATACCACGATTTCATCACCGATGTACTGATATACCTCCCCATAGTTCCTCAGAATAGCATCCGAGAGGTCGTCATAATACTTTTTGAGCAATTCGAAGTACTTGATGTGGCCAAGCTTTTCAGCAATGGTGGTCGATGATTTCATGTCGAGGAACATAAAAACCCTTTTCTCTTCTACCGGTGTGTGATATTTGCCCGTAAAAAAGTTAAATAATATTTTCTGGCCGATATTTTCGCTGATTTCAGCGTAGAAAAGCGAGATGAACAGTGATACAGCCATTTGCGCGCTGGTGCTGACATTGCCCAGACTGGTCAAATAACCATAGAACCTCTCCCAGACCAGGGGATCGAATACATGAGTACGCAACTGTATACTTACAGCAATGGGGAAGGCCACAAGAACTACGGTAAACAGAAAAAGAGAATAGACCAGGAGTTTATAGATGATTTTTGTAGAGAAACTCTCATTGGAGAATACTTTTTTGAGCCACACCACCTCAACAGCACCTATAAAAAGCCCGACACCTAAAACCACAAGACTGGCAAAAACAAATATATCCGGGCTCATCCGTATGGCCGCAGCCGGGCCATAATTTCCCTGACCGATAGCAGCATACTCCACAAACAGAAATGTCCAGCCCAAAAGCAGCCATATGAGCCCGAATGGAACAATGCGGCTGATAGTCCTTTTGGTTTGCGGAGATAGAGACATAAGCTAAAAGCCTGAGTGATTAATCCCGACGAACTTAATGATAATTTAGGATTTAGGAAAATGAGTCTTTTGTCGTCGACCTCGGGGGCTATTTTATGCCCGCATCCCGGAAGAACTCAAAGTATAGGTGCTATAGCTTGAAAATCAGATAATTACATAGATCGTCGATCCGCAGGTAAAATCGTATGATCAGGGACAGACGATTTTAGCAGATAAATAATTGTATAGAGAAGTTGATTTATTTAGAAATTAGAGTGACTTTTACTTACAGGCCCAACGGCTGCTAATCGTACCTGAGAGGAATTGAAATATGGTATAAGCATGGAGCCGATACATACGATATAAACTGCTAATCGTACCTGAGAGGAATTGAAATACATGGGTGCTAGTCTCATCATTACTTCTGATTGTACCTGCTAATCGTACCTGAGAGGAATTGAAATTTGAATAACATCCTTCGTGTCGTCCTTCGCGCTACTGCTAATCGTACCTGAGAGGAATTGAAATTACAACAAGGGGGAGGAGGCGGAGACTTCCTAGGTCTGCTAATCGTACCTGAGAGGAATTGAAATCCTCGTATACGGCACCGGAACAGTAACCGGAAACACTACTGCTAATCGTACCTGAGAGGAATTGAAATAGGAATAACGAAAACAAAGTACTACAAAAATGATCTGCTAATCGTACCTGAGAGGAATTGAAATTATCTGCCAAGCTTCTGTAAACTTCGTCAAATCCCACTGCTAATCGTACCTGAGAGGAATTGAAATGTCCATGTAAGTTTTAATGTTAAAATGATCTATAAATCTGCTAATCGTACCTGAGAGGAATTGAAATTAATCACACTCTTGATTAAAATGATATCATCATTACTGCTAATCGTACCTGAGAGGAATTGAAATAGCACCGGAACCAGGTCTAGTGAGCTTTTCACGCTTACTGCTAATCGTACCTGAGAGGAATTGAAATATTCCTGAGTACCTTTCAAAATCCTCTCTTATGAACTGCTAATCGTACCTGAGAGGAATTGAAATTTCAACAATACCGGGCTTGACGGGAGGCTGTATGGCCTGCTAATCGTACCTGAGAGGAATTGAAATGTTGATACAGCCTGATATTATGCAGGAGGTTTCGCTGAACTGCTAATCGTACCTGAGAGGAATTGAAATGAAGTCTAACGAGAACAAAGACTATCGAGGCATTGTACTGCTAATCGTACCTGAGAGGAATTGAAATAACTATTAAATACCCTGTTGAGTCTTCGGAGTCGGTCTGCTAATCGTACCTGAGAGGAATTGAAATAAGGAAAAAAAATCCTAGGGGGCTTCGAACACAAACACTGCTAATCGTACCTGAGAGGAATTGAAATTGAGTATTGGTATTAGATCGCCCATCTTGCATGATACTGCTAATCGTACCTGAGAGGAATTGAAATCTCGACCTAACGGACATCGACAATTTTGAACAATTTCCTGCTAATCGTACCTGAGAGGAATTGAAATCCTCGTATACGGTACCGGAACAGTACAAGGCAACACTACTGCTAATCGTACCTGAGAGGAATTGAAATTCTTACAGGACAGTTTTTTCTCGTGTGATAAATCGACTGCTAATCGTACCTGAGAGGAATTGAAATCGACAAAACCGATGCGCAAAAATTTATTAAACGTACTGCTAATCGTACCTGAGAGGAATTGAAATCGTGTAGGTTTGTAATATTTAACCTTTCTTCGGCCCTGCTAATCGTACCTGAGAGGAATTGAAATTCGATTGTAAAGAGCTCGTACATTAAAAGGTTACGAACTGCTAATCGTACCTGAGAGGAATTGAAATAGGCGAACGTAAGAAGCAAAACCAGGAGTAAATCCGCTGCTAATCGTACCTGAGAGGAATTGAAATAGGAAGCGTGACAATTATTGAGCATAATGATTATCTCTGCTAATCGTACCTGAGAGGAATTGAAATATTGGAGTAGGAGCTGAAAGCTCTGCGTTATCTCCCTGCTAATCGTACCTGAGAGGAATTGAAATCACACTGATAAGATGTCAATATCAGGATGTAGATTACTGCTAATCGTACCTGAGAGGAATTGAAATACGAGATCGTTCAATAGGCGAGATTGGCATAGTATCTGCTAATCGTACCTGAGAGGAATTGAAATTGAGTAGCTTGTGCGCTTTCTTCCTCTTCTCATTTTACTGCTAATCGTACCTGAGAGGAATTGAAATTTTGATAAAGTACGTTTTACATACGCCTTATCAGGACTGCTAATCGTACCTGAGAGGAATTGAAATGAATATTGATGTCTGATATTCGATGTCTTTCAATACTGCTAATCGTACCTGAGAGGAATTGAAATAGTTATCAAATAGTGATCATGATTTTTCTTCTGTGTTCTGCTAATCGTACCTGAGAGGAATTGAAATGAAGAAACAAGTCAATTTTTAGAAAACAAGGGATTACTGCTAATCGTACCTGAGAGGAATTGAAATTGTTTCCGTGTGTTTGATTGTTTAACATGATACTACTGCTAATCGTACCTGAGAGGAATTGAAATATTAAAGAAGCCCGGCAAAGTAGATCATAGGGTGGCTGCTGCTAATCGTACCTGAGAGGAATTGAAATAAGAGCAGGCTATTGATGAGATTGAAAAAATAATACTGCTAATCGTACCTGAGAGGAATTGAAATGCTTCAAAAACCTTTGTCAGGTCTTTAGTTAGGTTCTGCTAATCGTACCTGAGAGGAATTGAAATTGGATAGAGCTGCACGTGCTGGATACAGAATGGTAGAACTGCTAATCGTACCTGAGAGGAATTGAAATTTTAGTATATAAATTTAATTATCATTTCACGAATACTGCTAATCGTACCTGAGAGGAATTGAAATTTTGATAAAGTACGTTTTACATACGCCTTATCAGGACTGCTAATCGTACCTGAGAGGAATTGAAATGAATATTGATGTCTGATATTCGATGTCTTTCAATACTGCTAATCGTACCTGAGAGGAATTGAAATAGTTATCAAATAGTGATAATGATTTTTCTTCTGTGTTCTGCTAATCGTACCTGAGAGGAATTGAAATTGTTGGCGCCAGTAATGCATAGAGTAAATGTGTACTTCTGTAAGCACCCCCGTAAATAGGACAGTTTAAAAGTAGAGAAAACAACTTAAATTTGAACTGTTTTTATGAAAAGGAAAAGATTTTCACCCCAGCAGATTGCCAGCATCTTAAAGGAGTTTGATGCAGGAAAAACGGCAGCAGAGATCAGTCGTGAACACGGCGTTAGCCAGGCTTCATTTTACAAATGGCGTCAGCGTTTTGGCGGAATGGAAGCTTCAGAGCTTCGCAAGTTGAAGGACCTTGAGGAAGAAAACCGAAGGTTAAAACATATGTACGCTGAACTGGCCCTTGATCTCAAACTTGCTAAAGAGATTATAGAAAAAAAGCTTTAAAGCCCTGTCATAAAAAGCAGCTCGTTAAAGAAGTACAGAATGAACTGAACTGTGGCATCAGCAGGGCGTGCCGTGTGCTAAATTTAGCCAAATCGGTATATTATTATCAGTCTATTAAGAATGATGAGTCTATAATATCAGCATTGCAGGCAAAGGCTGAGCAATTTCCTCGCGAAGGTTTTTGGAAAGCATTTAATCGTCTCAGAAATGAGGGTAATGAATGGAATCACAAGAAAGTTCATCGTATCTATAAAGCGTTGGGTTTAAACTTGCGTAGGAAAGTAAAGAGGAGATTGCCAGCAAGAATAAAAGAACCTCTGGAGGTGCCTGCTGCACTTAACCATACATGGTCTATTGATTTCATGAGTGATGCCTTATTCAATGGGCGTAAATTCCGCTCTTTCAATGTTATGGATGATTTTAATCGAGAAGCTTTGCATGTAGAGATCGATTATTCTTTAAAGAGCAATAAAGTGGTGTGGGTTTTAAATCACTTAATTAAACGCAGAGGGAAACCTTCGCGCATACGTATGGATAACGGTCCAGAATTTATAGCGGCATTAACACAAGAATGGAGCCGTATGCATGCAATAGAGTTCATTTATATTCAACCAGGTAAGCCTACTCAAAATGCATATGTTGAGAGACTGAATCGTACCTATAGAAACTATGTGCTTGATGCTTATGTGTTTGATTCTATAGATGAAGTACGACAAGCCACTGAAGATTGGATGTATGATTACAACTTTGTGAGGCCACATGAAAGCTTAAATGATAAGAGTCCTGTACAATACGCACAGGTGGCGTTAACAGTGGATAACTCTATCGAGTTACCCACAATTAACACCTACTATAATAATAATAATTAATATAAATTTATATTTTTATGTAGTCCTAAAACGGGGGTGCTTACATTATTGATAAAGTGCATGAAAAGCATTTTCAAGATGAGGAAAAGAATGAACTGCAGAATATTATTCAGAACCATTTAAAAGACATTGAAAGTCAATTGGATTTACACGATACTTTCAAAATTGAAATTCCTGAAGGTGAATTTTATGTCATAAAAAATCTTGGAGACGGTAACTATCTAGCCGTCGATACATACGGTAAGGTCTATGGTATGATCCATGATCCCTACGAAATTGATAAGTTATTTGAAAGTATAGCAGATTTTAAAGCAGGGATTGTTTCTGGATTATTTGATATTAAAAAATATTATGATCGAAAAATGTCAAACCCGTCCTAGCCGATATGACAAAATTAAAGGATGTCTCTCTGTGCTCATTTTCAGAGAGACATGATTCACAAAAGTTTAATCGCGAAACAGTTTGCGTGCAGGATTTATATTATAGAGTTTGTCTATTATTTCTTAGAAGCAAATTCTTTTTTCCTAAACTGCAAAATTCTTTTTATTAAATCTATGGGCAAAGGTTTGTCGAGCGGAAGCTGAATGGCAGACTTTGAAACCTTATAATCCTTCAATTCCGCTTCAAATTCTTTCAGCATTGCTTCGCTCCAAGGACTTGATATTGTCAAGTGCTTTGAAAATGCACAATAGTAGATTAAGTGATATTTCTCCCCCAATTTGAAAGCAGGGATTTGATAACTTATAACCTCTTGTGATTCAGGTGCTACCTTATGCACTAATTCACGAATGGCTTGCATTCTTTTGAGCGTGTCACCTGTAAAAGCTTTGTGATACTCGTCAATTGTTTTGTAGTCTGTCTTAGCCATTTGTTTTAATTTTTAAGTTATATACATATGAAATTGCAAGTATGCCACCGATTACCACTGGGGTTAAAATGTAGCCGATGTTCCCGTCCACTACAATGTGGCTTATTACAGCAAATATTAGGTTGAATGTCAAACCTGCATAAGCCCACTCTCTCAATTTGCTTGGTAATTTTCGTAACATTATCGCTGTTGCTCCTAAGACTTTGCAAATAATTAATGCATAAGCGAAATAGTCAGGATAGCCTAAAGGTTTTGTCCCTGCGTTAAAGTATTCGGGTGCAAACAGTAAGGTACTTAACGGCATCAGACCTTCCCATAAAAAGATGATGCTTGTGGCAATCCAAAAGATTATTCTATTCTTTTTCATTTTTGAAAAGTTTAAAGGTTGCTATTATTCATTAGGAAATTGCGTGATGTCCATATAGGCGAACTCCCACTGGTGTCCATCCAGGTCCGCAAAACTATGCTGGTACATCCATCCGTGGTCTTGTGGTTCACTGTAAAGGGTAGCCCCTAGTGTTTGGGCTTTTGTGACTATCTGTTGGACTTCATCTTTCGAATGTGTGTCCAACGCTATGAGCACTTCCGTACTTTCTTTTGCGTTGCAAAGTGGTTTTTTGGTAAAGGTTTTGAAGTACGCTTCTGTAAGCAGCATTACGAAAATGCTTTCGCTTACCACCATACATGCCGCATTTTCATCGGTAAACTGTGGATTAAAACTAAACCCCAAATTTGTAAAGAATTCCATCGATTTGTCAAGGTTCTTTACAGGCAGATTGATAAATACTTTTGTTGCCATTTTTTTGCTTTTTGAATGTTAATGATGGTACAAAGTTGTGGCAACCATGGGGTTAAAACTTTTACATATGTTGAGGAAATGAAAAAATTACTTATTCGCAAAGAATATTCTGCTTAATTGGGTGGGAGTGATGCCTAAATAGGAGGCAATGTGATGCTTTTTAAGCCTTTTTTCAAGATTGGGATATTTTTGAAGAAAGTCGTCATATCTTTTGGCGGCAGTTTCTGTTCTGAACGCAATTTCCAAGGGTTCTTTCTCAATTATCCAGTGGAGGTCGTTATACGCTATGTAGAAAAGAGCTAAATCCGGAAAAGAGTCAAATAATTTTCTCCACTCAAAAAAATTATATTCAAGAACCGTTGTATCCTCAAGTGCGGTAATGTAAAACCCACTAGGTTTTTTTGCCAACATTGCACCTAATGAAGCGGCCATTCGTTGTTCGGGGAAAAAATATTTTATAACCACATCGCCATTGTCCCCAATGTAGTTTTGTGAAAGCAATCCATTTACAACGAAAGACACTTTTTTGGGATATTGACCAATGTCAAGAATATTGTCACCTTTGTTATATTCTTTTAGTCGTAATAAATTTTTCCAAGCCAATTCTGCTTGTTCAGAAATGTTATGGTAAGTTCTTATTTTTTCAAAAAACAAGTAAGTATTCATTTCATTGCGTTCAATAATTTCCTGGTTGTTTTCAGTTTGCAGGTAATATCTATATAGTAGTATATTTATTATTTTACTATAACTATTTATCATTTACTCATTTGAATGATAGATAGTCATCTGATAATAAGCGTTTACAATCGATTATAACAGGCACTTTTAATTTACTCATTCGCATGACAACATCCTCCAAACTTTTCAAACCTCACAATCCACTTTCCAAAAGTTACTTTTTCGCGCGGAATTTAAAAATAGTCAATGCTAAATGACACACCATTGCTGAAGCCAATCCTTTAAATGTAAATGAATGGTTAGAAAAAACCATAAAAAGGAAAGACTTAGAAATAGGAGCTTTCATGATGCTTCCTATCGTCGTTGCTCGCATGTTCCCTACCGAAAAGGCTAACGCTATTTTAAATGAAATCTCATTTTGAAAAGATTGTAATGGCAAATAGCTGGAATTGGAACAAAAACTATTATTTAGCCTCAGAAATTAAAATCTAAAAAATATAAATATGAGTTATGATTTACATTGTTACTGCACACGCTTAAAAGAACCTACAATTGATGAGGTTGAGGAATTAATAGAGGATGAAGGTTATGAACAAAAAGAAAAATTCGACAGATGGAGTAATAATATTAAGCAACATATTATAAATAGCTTGCCCCAGGTTAATGACGAATTAGAAGTTTATCAACCAAATGAAGATACAACAGGTGATGATGGCTTCATAGACTAATTACACGTGAAGGTGATTTGCCGTCTCAGATTATGATTATGGATAATTATGTGACAATCATGGTTCCCTATGGGTATTCCGGAAAAGAAGCTAGATCAATCTTTAAGAATGTTGATGAATATATTAAATCCATATGTAAAGTCATAAATGGTGTAGTCTATGACCCACAAACGGAAAAAATATTTGATCCTCTAACAATATCAGCCTCACATGAGGCACTTTAGGCATATGAAAAAGTGGTAAATCAATTATATAATCCACCCGCTGGCAAAGAAAAAAAGTGGTGGAAATTTTGGTGGTAAGCTAGATTGATAAATGTATCCATTTGAAATTGCCCCTTTTCTGGTGCAGGTGTTCAGCGATAGTGTCACTTGTACTACTCTCATATCAGTTTAGACTGGCGCTGCATGTTGATTTTAAATATGAAAAATTTATTAATAGGTGTTTACCATTCGCGATCGGATCCACAATTTGCTAGCGGAGGTAGCTAAGCCTGATTGCATCTATGTAAAAATCAGACGCACTAAGCAGGCTGGGGAGCATAAGTAATAATTAGTAACCAGAAATCATAAAATGACCTTTAAAAAGAACTGGATGGTATTGGCCATCCCTATTTTGTTGTGTTTCAAGTGTAGTCCTCAAAGCTATCAGGCTACCGCCAGTCTGCCTGAGCCGGAGCCTGGGAAAAACCCAAGGCTGGTAAAGCTGATCATCCTCAATGAAGAGGTGATGGGCTTTAATAACACAACGGTTTTTATTGATATGCTCAACCATAAAATGTGGAAAGGCATAGAGGAAAAACTCCGGTATGTTAGTGATGAGCAGGCCCGTACGTTTATCAGGGGCATAGTATTAATGATGCAGAAGGAGTATGAGCAGGCATATCGTCAGCTTGCCAAAATTCCTGATTCGGCTTTTGGCTGCCAGGTAGGTATGCTTAAAACTGACTGCCTCTTTGAGTTGGGCAACAAAACCGTGAACTATCAGCACAATTATCAGCAGACCATGGACTGCACGGAAAATATAGACATAAAAGAAATAATAAACACCCGCTACAGATTTACCAGATATGAATAACAGACTACTAACGATGGCTACGGCCAGTATTATTGCTTCACTCTGTTCGTGTACTTCATCAAGAATGGTTCACCAGGAGCTGGCCGGCCAACCGGCCAGCCTGGAGTACCTGCACGACTCGAAGGTTTCGAAACAGGTTACTGATCTGCCTTTGTGCGTAGCCATGCCAGACGTTACCGATCACACATTTAAAGCCAACAGCCGCTTTGACAAAACCAAAAGTAAGGTGGTACCGGCCATATTTTATAATGGCTGGTACACTGAGTTTTTATATACTATTGGCAAATCGCAGATCAAAGAGGATATAGCTGTTTTTGTGCGTGAAAATGTAGCAGATGCAGCTACAAGAGACGGTCTTTTAAAGGCCGATACTGCTACAGCCGATACCAAACTGAGATTAACGATCACTATTGATAGCCTTGGAGCAAGCGGGCCATATGTATCAGAAGGGTATGTTGTGTACCTGCTGATAGCTTACAGCATGTCGCAGACGGAACGAGCAGGCCCCGGGGAAGCTTACTCAAGGTTTATCTATGAGCTTACCGATGACGGGGGTACGGTACTCACGGACACTGTTGAAAGCCTATTGATTACAGAGCCATTTGTACAAACAGCCGGAACAGTACAAAAGCTAAGGACTGATTTTAACGAACTCCTGGTAGAGACCTTGTCAGAGACTTTTAACGAAAATATTGAGCATATAGCAGGTGCTGTTACCAACTATGTAGAAACAACCTACCCCGATACCTTTTATGACAGACCGGTGGTAAAAGAGACGGCCGAATTGATGGAGCCACAGGCCCAGGTAGTGATTTACAGAAGAAGAAAGCGGCAGAAGGCCGAAGAGGTTGTATTAACCGTGAACGGACAAGGCCAGTTCACCTTAAACCCAAATGAGTATGAAAAACTTAAAACCAGCGCCGACCCGTTTGAGCTATGTGCTGATGGAAGTTGCATTACCATAACGCCTACACTAGCCGAGACCACATACGTTGAATGCGATCTGTCAAAGAAAGACGAACGAGCCGGCATAGACGTGGTAAAGCTAAAAGTGGGTAAGTTCTATGTGGAGCAGATCGATAATTTGACAGCGAGAAATTAGGTCTCTTAAGAGATGGAAAAACAAACTTTGATAAGGCCTTCTGCCAAAGCGGAGGCCACCATAAAACCAACCAAAATGAGGAAAATATTTTACGCGCTTATCGTGTGTGCCATGGGTTTGAAACCGGGTTTCGGACAGCAGTTACAAGAGGGAGAAAAATCTGGAGTGCGGAAGACAGGCTGAGCGTTGATGATTTTAAAATAAAGATCAGTGATGCAAATAGTGATGTCGTTTTTGGTCAATTCTACATGAAACACGCTGTTGGTGGATTTGACTTTATGAAGAAAAACTTCAATCACCAATGCTTTTTCAGGAAATGCCTCCTGGATAGATACCACCGGAGTAGTGAGTGTTGAAAAGATAATCGAGTATCAGCAAATGCAATTTGATCTCTCGGAAATACAGGCCCGAAAATTCAGAAAGCGTTTACTGGAAAACAAGGGGCAAATAGCCAAAGGGATGGGAATTGTAGATCAACTTAACAATGAAATTGCCACCGAGCTATCTGAGCTTCGCCTGAATATGGCGAGAGAAACCGAGAGCGGAAGAAACGAGCAAAAGGTTGCAGAGTGGAAAGAAAAGATTGCGGCAGAACTAAAAGCGCTGGATTTGTTCCGCTATGAGAACACAAAGAAAATCAAGCTTGAAAAATAAAGGTAACGGATAACAACTAATTCTTATGAATAAAAAGAACATTCCATCCATTGTAGGGGTAGTTATAGGAGCTGTAGCTTTCTTTTTAGTGTACAATTATTTTTTCGCCGGGCCGTCAACCGATGAAATACTGCAACATGCGGCAGCAAAAGTTAATGAGCAGTGTCCAATGTTAATTGATGATCAGACAAGGCTGGATAGTGCGACTGCTCTGCCCGATAATAATTTCCAGTACCGGTATACCTTATCCAATATTGATAAAAGTAATACGGATTTAGCTGTTTTGGAAGAAAACCTAAAAGCCATGATTATAGAGGCCATAAAGAACAACCCTGACATGACCACTTTTAAAGAGCTTGGCACCACGATTCAATACTACTACGAAGGCAGTGACGGAGAGCAGTTGTTTAACATTGTAATCACTGAGGATATGTGGTGATCATTAGAAGCTTCTCTAATCTGGTCTTAGGCTTAGCGCAACGGTCCTAAGACCCTAAGATGAAATAGGGCGTCCGCCCGGGCTAATTCTTTAATACTGTCTTTGAAACATGGGAAGAAAAGTATGCCATTCGGGATTAGCACGCCGTATCTGGAGCCGTTGCTATCTTCCGAAGACATCAGATGATTATTTAGGACAAGACACTTATTTGTACGCTTTCCGGGAGCAGTGAGTATTGCTCATAGAGGTTTTTGATAATACCGAGTCTAATGATTTACGTTTGCAATTGCTAATACTATTGCTGAAGCCCTTACCATTTTCTAGTAAGGCTTCACAAACAGGAGAGCTGCTAATCGTAATTGAGAGGAATTGAAATACATTAGCAGCATGGCAAGCGATTACACTTTTAATGAGGTCAGGTTTTCGATCAAGGATTGGAACGAGCCATAAGTAGAAAAACAAGTATGACATAAAGGATTGAGATGAAAGCTACACTGGTACAGGAAGGCCGGTTTTATCTGGATACTCTTTCCTTCTTCTTCCTGACAAAGAAAGTATTTAAAAACAAATGTTCCATTTGCTCCGGTCTGCCATATGGGTATGACCGGAGCCAAAAAACAAGGAGGATTCAATGAGAAATCTACTTAAACAACTGATGGCTGTCATAGTACTAACGGTTAGTCTGGCGGCCTGCAAAGACCATGATGTAAAACCGGTAAATGCAGATGCACCAAAGATTGATGTGCTGAATGGACAGGCGGATGGTACCGGAGATGGAGAAGATGAGGGTGATCCTATCATACAGGAAACTCCATAATTATAAAAGGGTGGGTTTCGGCTCACCCTTTTCTTTTAAAGCTCATTTCAAATTCAGATGATCCGTTTAATTTATTAGAAAGTAGTCTGGCGGCTACCTTAAAAATACCCAAGGTTGGGTATTGACAAGCGTTAATGTATTGGTCATTTTGCAAACTGCTGTACCTTGTTTTATAAACCTGACAAAGGAATAGTGGCTGTTCGGAAAGTAAACCTGGCCTTTCGGAAAAGTCAAGACGATACTCCTGATGTTTATATCTATTTTAGGTGCAGACAAAGTCAGGAAATAAGTTAACCCATACTAACAGATGCGCTTTCAAATTTTATTTTCACTTCCGCAAAGGGATAAATTCTTACCGGTTGATTATCAGTACTACATTAGTAGCTGGATATACAAACGCATAGGAGAGGCCAATCAGGAATTTGCGCAGTTTCTTCACAACGAAGGGTACGGTGAAGGCAACCGAAAATTTAAGTTTTTTAATTTCAGTCCATTGAATCTTAAGCCCTACCAGGCACATTGGGATCGGGGAGTTTTTGAATTGCTGGGGCATGAGATTAGCCTGACAGTGAGCTTTTACCTCCCAGAAATAGCTGAGCCTTTTGTGAAGGGGCTGTTTATGAACAATGAAATATTTATAGGTGATCGTATTAATAGTGTACAGTTAAAGGTAAAGGAGATTCGCATACTTGCTACACCAGACTTTAAAGAAATCATGTCTTATCGCCTGATCTCCCCTTGTTGTATTACTCGCCCCAAGCGAGACGGAGAAGCCCATGGGCAGTATCTCCCTCCGGAGGATCCTGAATTTATACCCCGATTGATCGAGAACCTCAAAACCAAGTTTGAGACAGCACAACACGTGCCTTCCTATGTGGGAGACTCAAATGGTGGTGAAATGGACATTGACATTCAAACCTTAGGTCGGAAGCCCAAATCTAAATTGATTAAAGTTAAAGCCCTCACAAAGGAAGCAACAGATGTACGTGGCTGGCTCTTTGACTGTAAGGTTACGGCCCCCGTGGAGGTGCATGAATTTATATGGAATGTAGGGTTAGGCGAGAAGGGGAGTATGGGGTTTGGTATGGTGGAAAACTAGATAAGTGATGAAATATTATGTTGTCAAATATACCGGCCCTTTCGGTTTTATTAAGCCCTGGACTGCGGTGCGGGATAGCGAAACCTTCAGCCAGCAGTTTTTAACTCCTTCTATTGTAGAGGGAATGGAAAAGAAGTTGTTTCCTCAACTTTTGAAGGAGCAGGGAATAAAGAAAATTGTTGGGCACCGACTATCATATGATCAAATAACAAGTCAGCAGGAAGTTATACAGACAAGAGGATGGAACTCTACCCGAAAAGGATCGCAGTACCTTTTTGACAGACCAACAGCAGTGCTTATAAGGGGTATTCTGCATAATCCTGTATTGCATATTGCTTTTGCTACATTACAAGATGCCGAGGATGCTTGTACGCAGCATATTTGTCTTTGTCGAAATGAAGATATACTCTTTCCGGAAGAGATTATTGAAACAACCGATGAACAGTTTCAAAATAATGATGAGCTTTTTGCCGGTTATGAACTGGTTTTTGAAAGGAAAGATAAATCCTTTCTGGTAGGTTATCATCGGGTAAGCCAGCAGCCTATGTATGGATGGATAAGAGTAGTAGGCCAACCTGTAAACGTGTACTGATGAAACAGATTTTTGCTAAATCGGCCCCTGAATGGACACCATTAAAAGACCATCTTTTACATGTTGCCAGTGCAGCACGCGCTTTTGCCAGATACCTGGGCATGGATGAACTTCTTGCTTATCATGGAGCCATTCTTCATGATATAGGAAAGGCTCACTTACGATTCCAAAAAAGGTTGAAAGAAAAAGACACTAACAATAGCGTTCTTCGGCACGAGATCTCATCTCTTCTGTTCTTGTCTGTCTTTCCTGAAAAAGAACATCCAGCTTTAATAGAAATGGTGGCAGGACATCATAAATCTGTACGCTATGATGCTGGCGATAAGGGGCTGCTTGATCTTGAGAATGGATATGACTATGAGGATTTTCATGTTGGAAAGTGGGAAGAATGGAGCCCAGATGCCTTTAATGTTTTAGAGGAACTGGGAATAAACTGTAAGCCATTTGATGAGGAAATTGCCCGTAACAACCTTGCCCTGGCTATTGATTATTGTAAAAGGAAAACAAAAGAAAAAGGTTATTCAGAATGGCGCGGACTTCTGATGGGAGCAGATCATTTTGCCTCCGCTTTAATTGATGATACAGATCATTACCTAAAAAAAGCTTTTATAAAACCTGATTTAAGTTTTTTTAACCGTACGGATGAGCTTTATCCACTGTCACGCAAGGACACCTCATCTTCAAAGAAACACACAATAGTAGTTGCTTGTACCGGGGCAGGTAAAACGGACTTTCTTTTTAAGCGTACACATGGAAGGGTCTTCTACACATTGCCCTTTCAGGCATCGATCAATGCTATGTATAAGCGTGTGCATAAAGATTTGCGGGAAACCAACCCTGATCTGGATATACGGGTATTGCATGCATCTTCCAGTATAGTGAAGAGGAGTGGGGCTGAAGAAGAAGCTGTTTTGCAACCTTTGTTTGGTTCCTCTATTAAGATATTAACCCCACATCAATTAGCTGCTATTGCCTTTGGCATGAAAGGGTATGAGGCGTTAATTCTCGATTTAAGAGGTTGTGACATTATTCTTGATGAAATACATACTTACAACGGTATATCTCAAGCCATTGTATTGAAGCTGGTTGAGATACTGAAATCAATTGATTGCAGTATACATATTGGCACTGCAACTATGCCTTCGGCATTATACCAAAAGATAGCGGCTTTGCTGGGAGATGATGTTTTGGAAGTGAAGCTATCAAATGAAGAAATGGATCAGTTTGATCGGCATGTCATTCATAAGCTTCAAACGTTAGATGAGGCTAATCCACTGATTAACAAAGCTATTGATAATAAGGAAAAAGTGTTGGTGGTCTGTAATCGAGTTGCCAAGGCTCAGGAAGCTTATCAATTGCTGAAAATGCAATATCCGGACGTTGATATTCTTTTGCTTCATAGCCGCTTTAAACGTGGTGATAGAAATAAAAAGGAAAAGGAACTCATTGGGCTTGATGACGATGGCAATTCAGCAGGGCGATTCAATACAGGTAACGACGCATGTATTGTGGTTTCTACACAAATTGTGGAGGTAAGTCTGGATATCAGCTTTGATTTGATGATTACGGAGTGTGCCCCTATAGATGCTTTGGTACAGCGTTTTGGGCGTATTAATCGCAAGCGGTCAAAGAACACAATTGATGTACTTAAGGCTATTTATGTAATTGCCCCTCCTGAAAATGATAAGGATGCCAAACCCTATGATTTGGAAATACTAAAAAGGTCTTTTGAGGTTCTGCCAAATGGCGAAGTTTTAAAGGAGAGGAGCTTGCAAGAGAAAATTGATAGGGTGTTTCCTTCAATCGATTTTTTGAATATTGAGGAGCTTTCCATTTTCAAATCTAACGGTCTGATATCTATAAAGAAGTTGATTCATAGCAGAGATCCTATTTTGATGAAGCTCTTGGAGATAGATTCAGTGACCTGTATAGTAGAGAGTGACCTGTCAGAATACTTACATTCCCAGAATGTGAAAAAGGAAGCGTTGTATGAGCATCGCCTGGAAATGGAAATACCCATTTATTATAATTACGTTCGGCATATAAAGCCAATTGAGAAAGGTAATAGGCCATTTCCTATACCTGATCATGCTTATGATCCGGAGTATGGTTTAATGGTGACCAAAATCAAGGAAAATCAGTTTAACCCAGACCTGCAAATGCTATGATCACATCAGTAGTTGGAAGAACATTTTTGAATGCTTACAATGAACAGTATGGCAAAACATATTCTCCAAAAGAGTTTTTTGAAAAGGAGTATTGGCAGCTTTTTTATAATTACCCAAAATACATGCAGTGGGTAACTAATTCTCCATTTGTACAAATGAGGTCAGGTCAAAAGCCTCATCTACTGAATGACGTGGAAAGAGTGGAGAAGCTTGAAGCACTCTATGAAAAGGCAAATAAAGAAGTTCCGGATGCCAGTTTTGCGCTGGGGTTTCCAGCTTCAGAGTCAAAAGAATATGCCAGTACTTCCGGTCTTGTTAGTGACCTTGCTATACCTGTAAATGAGGAAGAAGTGTATTTGTCATGGATAGGAAGTGGGTTGGGTATTGGGGTTGCAGGAGGCTTTACTATTCTTTTTGATAACCCTGCGATTACCCTTCAAACCTTTGAAGGCTGGAAGGTTTACAGGAAGTATTTAAATGATCCCACTTTAGAAAAATTAAGAGGCAATCAGGTCAATACATGGAACGGACAATGGTTAAGCTATTCAATGAATCCTCAGGAGTATGATTCAGATTTTGATCTGTTTGAACTGACTCAGCAAGGGATTTTCAAAGTAGATGCCTCCTTGGCCGAGGTAAATACAGTGAATTGGTCTCAACTATTTTTCAGTCTTTCGCAACAATTCTTCAAAGTTGAAATGATGGGCTATGTTTATGGGTTTGGACAAACCAATAAGACAATTGGATTTATACCTTTTCAATTCAAATCTGGTAGTGACATTAAGGAAGTGTATAAGCAATTATTTGGCGGGAAGTATTCGAACCCCAAAGAGTTTGAAAGTTTGTTTGGAATGCATATCAAACGAGCTTGTGAGTTGGGAAGTATTGGTCTTTTGGCGCTACGCCCTGAAGGACTTAAGAAATATCTAAAAGAAGGGAAAAACCTTTCATTCAAAAAAGATGAAGATCTAATTAATTATCAAGCATATAAAACCTGGTTAATGGCTATGTTATCAAAGAACAAAGAAGAAATTAAAGACTATACATTAGAGTTGGCGAAGACCATTCAGAAGTATAGGTCTGGGGGAACTAAGCTGGATCGAAAAACCCTCATTGAAAAGGAACTGTTTGCTTCGCCTTCTAAAAGGGGGTTTATAGAAGCATTGACCAAAATGGTGAAAGACCTCGAAGGGGATGACTTAATTACGATTAAAAAATTAAAGGATGAGGTGCACCTGATGACTAATGAAGAGTATGGATACTTCTGCACACTTCTGAAGTTCGATTATGCCTACGTTGAACAGCAATCTTAAATATATAACATAATGAATACCATTTATATAAGGACTCTAAAGAGGGCAGAACATACCGTATTTAACGTATCAGATGGCCAAAAATATTATTATGACAACCAATTTGCTCGGAGAATCCCATTTTCTAGTGGTCAGCAGGTAAAGCGATCCATGATTGATTCGCTATGTGAAGCAATTAATCAGGTTCCTTCCCCAACAACATTTCTTTTTGATGTTACCAAACAAAAAGAACTTAAAGAGGGGGAGGTCTACGGTACATGTGACCCTGCCTATGCCGACCAACTGTTTGGTGGCTGGATGAAGGCAGCAAAAGGAGGAAAAGATAGAACACTCAAACGGCGCAGTCCCCTCTCAATATCTGCAATGCGTGCCCTGCATCCTTTGTTAGCGGGAATGGACACTGAAAATGCTTCGTTTGATAGAAGTGATAGACCAAACAATAAAGTGATCGTTCGAGACGAAAAAGGAAATGAACTCAGTGCTGAGGATATTGTAACTTTTCTTGAAGGCAAGGATCGAAGTTTGAGCAGGAAATGGATTCCTGATAATAGAAGGGCAACAGGGCTCTTTGTATTTGACATAGCCATTGACTTACGCAGGCTCTTCTCAGTAAGTATTAATTCATTTGAACCTGAAATGACTGATTCAACCATTGAAAAACTTAAATCTGAGGGGTGGGTTAATTCTGAAAATGTATTTGGCCCATGTCTGGTTGCTCCAAAAGCTATTCGTGAAAAGTGGATCAAAGGTCTTGCCCATTCAATAATCAACTGGAGAATAACCTCTAACCAGTCAAGAACATTCAGTTTGATGGATACTTTGGCTATCGCTATTAGTGATAACGCTAATCTTGTGGCAGGAAGTATACGAGCCAAGCTTTCTGAAGAAGACTCTAAAAAAGCAGATCCAATTATTGATGAACACCTTGAAGGCGTTGAATCTTTTATCACGCTACAAGCAGGTGGATATATCCAGACAAAAGGGGAAACTGCTGATGCTCTTAAAAAGGCGGAGCAAAAATTAATTGATCTTATGTCTGCTTTTGGTTATGAAAACCAGATGGCCGTAGTGTAGTGTTTGAAATTCAAAACCCTCCAAGGGTTCAAAACCCTTGGAGGGTTATTAAGTAGAATGAACATCACCGCCACCCACATCAACTACTACCACATCTGCCATCGCAAGCTTTGGCTTTTTAGCCAGGGTATACAGATGGAGCATACCTCTTCAGTGGTGGACGAAGGTAACCTTATTCATGAGACCAGCTACCCGCAGCGTGCAGCCAAATTTACCGAGCTGGAATTGGCGGGTGCCAAAATAGATTTTTATGATGAGAAGAATCGTGTTGTGCATGAGATCAAGAAGAGCAACAAAGTAGAAGAGGCCCATGAGTGGCAGGTAAAGTACTACCTGCTGCTGCTTCTACGGGCAGGAATTGAAGGCGCTACCGGCATTTTAGAGTACCCCAAATTAAAGAAAATAACCCATGTTGAGCTTTTTGAAGATGACATACTAAAGCTCGAAGAAGCCGAAAAGCATATAGAAGAGATTGTAAAAGATGATATGGTACCCAAACGGATTAATAAAAGCTTTTGCAAGAAGTGTAGCTATTTTGATTTGTGCTGGGTGGAGTAACCAATATTTATTAACTAACCCTCCAAGGGTTTCGAACCCTTGGAGGGTTATGTGTCAAGTGGATGAAAAAAACATATTACCTCTTTAACCCCGGCCGGCTGAGCCGGCGTGATAATACCTTGAAGTTTACCCCGGTAGATGAAAGTGGTCAGGAACTTATGCCGAAGTATATCCCTGTGGAGTCAGTCTCAGACCTCTTTATTTTCGGTAGCCTGGATGCCAATTCTAGTTTGTATAACTTTCTGGGTAAACAACAAATCAATGTACATTTCTTTGATTATTATGAACACTATACCGGAAGCTTTTACGCCAAAGAATATCTGCTTGCCGGTAAACTACAGGTGAGCCAGACCCAACATTACCTTTCCCATAAAAAGAGGCTTGCCATTGCAAAATCATTTGTTAAAGGCGGTGCCGCCAATATGCTGAGAAACCTGAAATACTACCAAACGCGCGGCAAGGAGCTTACTGCCTGCATCGACACCATGGATTTGTGGTGCGAGAGTATAGACAGTGCCAATGCCATTGCTGAGCTCATGGGTATCGAAGGCAACATCCGCCAATGCTATTATGTGGGGTTTGATGAAATATTAAAAGAGCTGAAGATGGAGGGCAGGAGCAAGCAACCTCCCAAAAATGAAGTCAACAGCCTGATCAGCTTCGGCAACATGCTATGCTATACCATCTGCCTTGACCAGATCTATCACACCCAACTCAATCCTACCATCAGTTTCTTGCATGAGCCGGGAGCCAGAAGGTTTAGCCTGGCACTTGACCTGGCAGAGATATTTAAGCCCATGCTTGTAGACAGGGTTATTTTCTCCGTATTGAACAAACAGCAACTTAAAGCTTCGGATTTTCATGAGGGTACTGGCCGGATAACGCTAAAGGAAGGTGGTAAAAAGGCCTTTTTGAAAACCTGGGAAGAAAAACTAAACCAGACCATCAAGCATCGCAGCCTGGGTCGGCATGTCAGCTATAAGCATCTGATCAAGCTGGAATGCTACAAGTTGTGTAACCATATGATAGGTACGCAAGAGTACAAACCCTTTAGAGCATGGTGGTAGTATGTATGTGATCCTGATGTACGATATCAATGAAAAACGCGTAGGTAAGATGCTGAAACTATGCCGACGATACCTGCACTGGATCCAAAACTCCGTATTTGAAGGAGAGCTTTCCGAAGTTAAGCTAAAGAGACTTAAAAGTGAGGCCAAAAGCATCATGGAAGACACCGATAGCCTGATTATCTTCAAAAGCAAAGATGAACGCTGGCTGGACAAAGAGGTGGTGGGCGATG
Organism: Fulvivirga ulvae; assembly: GCF_021389975.1. Classification (NCBI taxonomy): domain Bacteria; kingdom Pseudomonadati; phylum Bacteroidota; class Cytophagia; order Cytophagales; family Fulvivirgaceae; genus Fulvivirga; species Fulvivirga ulvae. Next base: position 1,163,369 of record NZ_CP089981.1, on the reverse strand, counting down.
AAAAAAATAAAATAGATAACTTCCTTTAGTCGTCGGTCTGGTGTACTTCACCCTGAATCCATGTCGTACATATCTTGGATTGATTTTAATTTATTGTAAATCAGTTAGTTGTTGGTGTCGTCTAACCCCCGTATAAATTATATGATAAGAGGTAGACGATTTAGAGGGATAAATAAGTTCTTTGACATGTTGTTTTATTTATGAAATGAGCCGATTTTTACTCTTGAGCCTAACGGCTTCTAATCGCACCTGAGAGGAATTGAAATTAAATTCTGAGCTTGTTTGAATAAGTGAGGCCGTACTTCTAATCGCACCTGAGAGGAATTGAAATTGTCCGGCTTACATTCACCCTCAATAAAAACACTATCGCTTCTAATCGCACCTGAGAGGAATTGAAATAATAATGTTTAGTACTCGTACATCATATATTGACTAACTTCTAATCGCACCTGAGAGGAATTGAAATAGAATTTCGGTTTTGAATCCGTCTTGGATCACTTTCTTCTAATCGCACCTGAGAGGAATTGAAATAGTCCTGAGCGTAGGCGTATTCTGCTAAGTTTTTGTTACTTCTAATCGCACCTGAGAGGAATTGAAATAGAGATAAAGCATACATAAGAATCATTTTGACGGCACTTCTAATCGCACCTGAGAGGAATTGAAATGAGCTTACGATCAGACAATTGTGGATCGTACAAACAGCTTCTAATCGCACCTGAGAGGAATTGAAATCTACGTCTATAAGCATAACCGATGATCTGTTTAAAGCTTCTAATCGCACCTGAGAGGAATTGAAATGGAAATTGAGCCTGTTTTACGAGTAGCAGCCCGGCTTCTAATCGCACCTGAGAGGAATTGAAATGGATTTGAGCTTACTTTCCGGACACTTATTATATCGAACTTCTAATCGCACCTGAGAGGAATTGAAATGAAGGCGAAACAATGACCGCTAAGGAATATAAGGACTTCTAATCGCACCTGAGAGGAATTGAAATCCTTAAGCTTAAATTCATTGACACTTATGATTGTATCCTTCTAATCGCACCTGAGAGGAATTGAAATTGAAAAACTAATGTTTCATAAAATGAAAACAACTATTCTTCTAATCGCACCTGAGAGGAATTGAAATCATTATCATGCTATTTTATATAATATTCATAATGACTTCTAATCGCACCTGAGAGGAATTGAAATTGTGGAAAACTTTTTTTTACAGGTGTTCTGGTTTTCTTCTAATCGCACCTGAGAGGAATTGAAATAAAACGTAATCTTGCAGAGCCAGATAAGAAAATGGGTCTTCTAATCGCACCTGAGAGGAATTGAAATGGGGAACTGGGTAAACGCTTCTGTTTTTAGCTGCCTTCTAATCGCACCTGAGAGGAATTGAAATCAATACAGATGGCAGAAGCAACAACAGCGGCAGGACTTCTAATCGCACCTGAGAGGAATTGAAATGCGGATCAGGAGAGGTTGAATACTACGACAACTCATTACTTCTAATCGCACCTGAGAGGAATTGAAATCTTTTAAACGCAAACGCAATGAACAAACTCAAATCCTTCTAATCGCACCTGAGAGGAATTGAAATGCTTATAATATAGTTAGAAAGCATGAAGGGTATTACTTCTAATCGCACCTGAGAGGAATTGAAATCTGCTAATACCGAACTAATGATGTCCGATGGTACCTTCTAATCGCACCTGAGAGGAATTGAAATCAGCCAGGTATTAAAGGTACGATAGTCGCACTGCAGCTTCTAATCGCACCTGAGAGGAATTGAAATCCAGCACCCGCAACGCCACTTGTAGCCCCTGCAACGCTTCTAATCGCACCTGAGAGGAATTGAAATAAAATATCTGAGATGCTTTGCCCTTGAAAGGGGTTGACTTCTAATCGCACCTAATATTAAATTTGCTGTTAACTATATACAATTTAGCGCTAAATTAGGGAGCCCCATTTGAGAATTTGTTTAAGATAATTGCTTCAAAATCTTATGGGACAACAAACCATCCCGCTACAGCCCCAGGAAATTTACCACATCTATACCCATGCCAATGGCAGCGAAAATCTTTTTAGGGAAGACGAGAATTATCGTTATTTTCTAAGCAAGTATTCAGAATATATTCATCCTATAGCCGAGACTTTTGCTTATTGTTTGATGCCGAACCATGTGCATTTTATGATTAGGGTGAGGGATGAAGAGGAGGTTCTTGAATTCTTGAAATTGAAAAAGCCAACCCTCCAAGGGTTCGAAACCCTTGGAGGGTTTTCAATGGCAGTAAGCAAACAATTTTCACATTTGCTCAACGGCTATACTCAAGCCTACAACAAACGCTACACCCGCAAAGGCAGCCTCTTTACGCCAAACTTCAATAGAAAACCAGTGGAGAGCGACACTTATTTCACAAGCCTCATCGTCTATATACACAATAATCCTATTCACCATGGTTTTGTGACGGATGCCGAAGATTGGCCGCACAGTTCATATCATAGCTATTTACTGGAAAAACGGACTAAAATAGCCAGAGAAGAGGGACTACAATGGTTTGGAGGGAGAAAGGAGTTTGTTGAAGTGCACCGGGAACTAAAAAAGGAGGATGTTGTGTCGCTTGAATGAACACAACCCTCCAAGGGTTTCGAACCCTTGGAGGGTTGGTTTTATTTTATGCTGCGGTCTGGACGGGACTCGAACCCGCGACCTCCTGCGTGACAGGCAGGCATTCTAACCAGCTGAACTACCAGACCGTATTTATTTCCCCTATCGTTTAAGGGGCTGCAAATGTATAATTCCAAATCTTATTATGCAATACCTAATGAAAGGTATGGCATATATTTTTAATATTTTTTCACATGCTCTTGATATCCCATGTACAAGTATTAAAGAATGATTTAGATCTAATGCTTTAATAACAAAAGTTTTTCATCAAAAATTGGGTAATACCTGATTTTATCAACAGAAACAGTGTGATGGAATTACCTAGGATCAAAGGTTTTTTGTTCAATTTAACTATTAATGAAGCCACTGAGATAGTTTCTTACGTCGGTGAGCTAATGTGAGAACTATGATCTTGTGATCCCTGCCGCATCCTCCCCATACAAACGCCGTTTTTACCCCTCATAAGTTATGGTTTTACAACCCATCTTTACAATGTCAACAAAACATAAAAAACACAACTATGAAAAAGGATAAAATTATTTTCTGGATCGCGACAGGCTTTATATTTCTGTTTGAAGGTGTAATGCCCGCCCTTACTTCACAAACTGAGCTGGCAAAAGAAGGAATTGCTCACCTGGGTTACCCGGAATACTTTGGGGTAATGCTTACTGTTTTTAAAGTTCTTGGTGTATTGGCATTAGTTATTCCGTCTGTACCCAAAAGGTTAAAGGAGTGGGCGTATGCCGGTTTTGTATTTGATTTTATAGCGGCATGCGTCAGCCATTGGGTTATTGATGGCTTTGGGTTCCAAACTGTATTTCCATTGATCATTCTAGGTATTTTGATGGTTTCTTATACCTATTATCATCGCCTGGAAGGCAGAAAGGAAGTGCCTGCCAGAAGCGCACTAGCCTGAAAGCTCCATGAGCCATGAGACTGTTGCCAGTGTCTGCTGTTGTTACGCTTACCCTGCAGTGATAAAGGCTAAATACAGTCTCTGGCTCAACGCAAAGGAATGCAATAGAGTCCATGCGTACCTTCTAAGACCTGACGTTTGAAAAAAACCTGTTCACCCGGCATATTGGCTAGAAAATATTACAACAAGCCACATCCCGCAAACTTGATGATTTTTAGTAGATATCATTATCCGGGCAGCCGGCACTCTGGTCTGGTATAACGGCAATGTTTATCATTGAAAATTTTTTAACCTGTTGTCTCCAAGAAAGATATAAACCGCTATTAACAATGCCCAAGACACATTTTCGGCCTTTAAAACCGCAACATTGGGCTAAGTGGATCTAAGGGTGAAATAGATTGATCGATTAACATACCTGCGCAAGAGCCGGTCTGAAAATGACATGTTTTCCGGTACCAATATTGGCTAACTTCACCTTCGACAGAATCATAACCCAACTAAACCAAAAACATTATGAAACTAAAATTTAGCGCACTAGGCCTGTGCCTGCTGCTTTTTATTGCAGTAGGAATGACAGGCTGTAACGATGAATTCGAAGCCCGGCCTGAGGCTGACAAAACAGGAGTTGTAGATCCCAATGACCCCGTGGTCCGGCGCATTATCGATGCTGGCATAGCCATTGAAGATATTGTGGCGTATGACGATCACTATGTAGCTGAAGGTGATATCGTTTTTTATAAGGAAGAGCCACATTTTGATGGCGATGTGCACAATGGCCGCGAAGAGCAGGCGCGCTCTACCTATGTAGTAGCACCTGCTTACAGAAATATCAGAATTTATCTGGACCAGGCGTCCTTTAGTACATTGAACCTTAATGATGCCGTCAATACCGCCATTTCTGCTTTTAATGCGGTAGGTACTGAGATCCAGTTTTCAAGGGTATATTCCCAATCATCAGCTGATATCGTGGTTAAGAGGAATAATGCCATTGGAACCAATGTATGTGGTCGAGCCGGATTCCCCTTTTCAAACGGAAGACCTTTTAATAATGTTGACATCTCCGAAACTACTTTGATCAACTTTGGACTTACCAGTACGAGTCAGTTGAGGCTTTTGGTAGCTCATGAGATTGGGCATTGCATCGGTTTTCGCCATACCAACTGGCAGTCGCAGGGTGAATCTACCGCCATCCATATTCCGGGTACACCCACGTCTGACGGAGCGTCTGTTATGAATGGAAGCACCTGTGGCAACAACTGGGGCGGACTGTCTTTCTATGATAAAAAGGGCATGGAGGTTTTGTATGCTACACCCACCGTTCCTCCTCCCGGTCCGGATAAGCTACTTCCCGGGGAGCAGCTCACCAGTGGTCAGTCCATAAAATCTCCTGATAATCGCTTCACTTTTGTCATGCAAGGTGATGGCAACCTGGTGCTTTACAAGATTAATGTCCCACTGTGGTCGAGCAACACCCATGGTCTGCCTGTAACGAGGTGTATTATGCAGACTGATGGTAATCTCGTGTTATACGACAACCTGAACCGTGCCAGATGGTCATCAAATACCCATGGTAATCCGGGAGCATGGCTGGTTGCGCAAAATGATGGTAATGTAGTTATCTATCGCAATAATTCTGCTTTGTGGTCAACACAAACATGCTGCCACTAAACTGTGCTTAATGATGGAGAGCCCCATAGATATCACTTCTGTGGGGCTTTTATTTATACAAATAATCAGATAATATACATCCAGATCATACGGGCCATCCTGAAATTGAACATGCTCAATAGCAGGAGAACCGGTATCATAATATAAATGAAATGATTAAGGTTAACGCCCGGTATAAAATAGAATAAGATAAATATCGCGATCATTTCTACCAGGGTAAGCGCATAGCTTACATACATAGCTCCTATAAAATATCCGGGTTCTTTTTCAAACCTGAACCTGCAATGTGAGCAGTGTTCGTGCATTTTTGGCATTTTAAGAAGAGCCGGATTTCCCTTCGTCTCAAATACTTGTCCATTTCCACATTCAGGACATTTTCCTTTGATAATATTTACAATTGGATGGGCCATATTCATTGTGATTTTACAATACAAATGTCGCTATTTACGGATTAGTAACGGTTAGCATAATGTTGTATATATTTGTACTTTCAGGACATTATGTTATTTTAATTTATTCAAATGAAAATATTGAACATTGGCCTGTTTGAGTCAGAAAAGGTATCTGCTGATTTTTATTGCAATACTTTTAAAGATCATTTGCTCCATCACCACCAGTCCATTAGTGTCCCCCACAAGCACGATTTCTTTCTGACGGTACTTTTCACTAAAGGGTCAGGGGTACATGAAATAGATTTTGACAGTTATACCATCCTCCCGGGCAGTGTTTTTTTTCTTTATCCGGGACAGACTCACCACTGGGAGCTTTCTGAGGATATTGATGGATACATATTTTTCCATACCAGGGAGTTTTTTGAAATGGGCTTCACCGATCATTCCATTCGCAACTTTCCGTTTTTTTATTCAGTGCATAACCAGCCTGCGATTATGCTTAAGGCTGAATCCGTAAAGCACATTTTGCCTTTTTTTGAATCAGTTTATGGTGAATATATCCACAAAGGATTTTTCAGTCGACAAAAAATATCTTCGCTGCTAAATTTGATTTATATCGAGCTCAGCCGGGTTTACCTTGGTGAAAGCAAGGCTTTGACATTTAATTCGGCGGTTTATTCCTTGCAGGTCAACCGGCTGGAGCAATTGATAGAAACATATTACCGGAGTCAAAAATCTCCCGCGGCCTACGCCGATATGATGAATATTACCCCCAAACATCTTAACAGACTTACCCGCGAGACCTTAGGGAAAACGACTACCCAACTCATCACCGAACGAATACTGCTTGAGGCCAAAAGAATGCTTGTCTATGTAGGAGACCCGCTTTCTACCATTGCCGAGGCGCTGGGTTATGATGATTATGCATACTTTTCGCGTGTTTTTAAAAAGTGGACCGGATTGAGTCCATCTCAGTTTGCAGCGAAGTACAAATCTTTAAAGACATAACCAGTATGCCTGCAATTTATTTGATTAAGGTATAAGTATACTTTAATGTCAGACTCCAGCTTTCAGTTCCTGGTAATGCTGTGCCCTCAATATCCCGGTCAGCAGTATTGGTAACCTGGTTGTAAACCAGGTAAAGATCATTACCTTCCTTCTTGTTATACCGGAGGCCTGTATTGATTGCCACTTTATGGTTAACCTGGGAGTATTGCACCAATGATCTTAAGGACCACTGAGTATCCAGGGCGGCCAGTATCGTAGCGCTGGCAATGTCAGCCCTGAGCAGTTGATCTCTTTCAGCAAATTCAATCCGGTTGAAAGTATAATTCAGAGTAATTCCAAAATGTTTGGATTGGTTCCAGGCAGGTGATACTGAAAAGGAGGTTTTATCTCCATCATAAAACCGCCCCACTTCAGAGCTTAAGTTTACCTTCATTTTTTGGCCGGCGTTCATATTATAGCTGGCTTTGAATGAAGAATAGGTATAATTACCGGCAGGCACATAGCTCTCATCCGATAAACTGAAACCGTTGATTACTTCATCATAGACCCTTACTACCGAAAGAGAAAGATCAGCGCCGCTGACAAATGAAGTGAGTAATCCGGGTTCTGTTGATATGGTCTCCAAAGAATAATCATCATTTCTCAGGTAAATAGAATTGTTAATAAAAGGTTCGAATTTCCTTAGCCATTGGCCGTCAATAAAAATGCCGTAGATTACGTTTTGATTCAATGCCAGGTTATCTTTTCGAAGTATGAAACCTACTCCGGGTTCAAAATTTTTGCCTACATGTTCTGCTTCCACAAAATAACCTAGTCCCGAGACCGCCCTTCTTTCCCACCTGAGATAGGCGAGCGAATTGTCAGAGTTGTCGAGGTTATCAGAAAACACATGGCCACCTTTCAGGGTCAGGTAGTAGGGGCCTGATATGCGGAGAAAGGCATCTGCACCTGCTACCACATTATAATTGCCTTCGGAGTCCAGCCTGGAAGTGAACATGGTGCCGACGAATGAATAAGGATTAAACACCCTTTTACGGAGCCTGATCACCCCAAAGTTTTCTGAACTGATGTCAGGGGAGCTTCCTTCCGTCTGCATGGAGAGGACGGCTACATCAAAATTTTTGAACCGTCCGACCAGCCGTCCGCCGCCATAAACCCTGAGCAGGTTGCCATTTTCATCCAGGCCGATCCTGCGGCTGTGGAATATCCGGTTTTGAGAGATGGTGCTGGTAGCAAAATTAAATACCCCGGACCTTTCCTGGAAAAACTGCCTTTTTTCAGGAAAGAATAACGAAAACCGGCTGAGATTCACCTGTACATTATCAGCTTCCACCTGGGCAAAATCTGTATTCAGTGTCAAATCAAGCGTAAGGTTTGAACTTATGGCGTACTTGATATCCAGGCCGATTTCAGCATCAGTATCAGCATGGTTAATTATTCTATTTTCTGTACTGTCATGGATATTATTCTCACGTATCCTGCCCAATACATATGGGGTGAAATAAACAGGATTTTTTCGGTGGATGCCTTTGATCAATATTTTTTGCGCCCTTGAAGGTTTCCAGGGTGCCATGTTCCAGTTTGGAGGAATAGCCGGATAAGTCTGGCGCTCATTTTTTCTGCCTACCAGGCGGTGTACGATCAGGCCGAAAATTATGTCTTCATTTTTATCGTCAAAGCGCAGGCTGGAAAAGGGAATACGCATTTCGGCATACCAGCCCCGGTCGTCCTGAGTTGTGGCCACGCTCCAGAAGGTATTCCAGCTGGCATTGAATATTTTTGACTGGTCGCCTTCTGCATCATTCAGTATTTCGGCATCCAGCCGATTGCCGGAAGGCATGGTACTGAAGGTATTGAAATTTTCATTGTCATTGTAAGTGTCGAGCATTACGTTGAAAAAATCTCCACCCGGGTCACCGTCCCTGATCAAAGAATTGCCCTGGATACCTTCAGGGTCAGAGTCTAGAAAGATGCCGGAGAAATAGATGTATTCGTCATCGTAGGCCATCCGTATTTCTGTTTTTTCTGTCATTTCACCCTCATATACAGGAGTATACATGGTCATAGGAAATGGTGTGACGGAATCCCAGGCCGGTTCATCAACTATGCCATCGAGCACTACGGGTGAGTTAATCTTCGGGACTTCATAAAGGTCCTGACCTGAAATTGTAAATGAAAAGAGTAAAATTGAAAGGAGTAAAAGGTGTTTCATCTCTAATAGGCTGAGGTTTAGCGTGATAATACTATTACGAACCACAAACCTTCCAAGACCAATTACTTTGATGAATTGTTTTTAACAATTACATGAATTTTATTCATACAACGTAATGTGTCATTTCCGGGGATTACTCTAAAACATATATCTCTCCGAAACTTCCACGCAGCTTTAAAGTTTTACTTTTCAGAGTCACAAGCTATGTATTTTCAGATTATACTGCTCTCTGACAATGGAAGCCTTAAATGCTTGCACTCAAATCTTTTGATCCCTGTCTTTGAATTTGGATTTTTTAAAATGAAAAACCGGATAAAATATCAGGTGATGACTAATACAGTATCCGGAGTTCCTGGGTTTAGGTTAATTGGAATAAATAGTGGCAGCAGAATTATTTAAGAATAAACCTGACTACCAGCAACGCTTTACTTATTTCTTTATCCACATTTTTAATGATTAACTGTATGCTCTCTGCTTTGATCTCTTCATCTCTGATTGCAAAGGTTTTTGTATCTCCAATTTTCACTCCCTCTGTAAAGCTAATCTCCTCCTCATCCTGTGCCACGGCAAGATCGGAAGCTTGTAAATCAGTTGAAGCTGTTAATATCAGATCAGTGATTTTGATGTTTTTAGGATCTCGTGGCTTACCATCTTTATCCAACCTTACATAGTAGGGCAGATAATCGGTTAGTTTATTGATGGTGAGTACACGTTCTGTATCACCTTCATTAACCTGCATGGTCTTATACCATTCATTAGACAGATCATGTTTGAGGTCAATTATAGAAAATAACCCTTCTTGCTGGCCGATCTCTTCATTGTTCTTGTTGAAGTCAATTACCGATTCGAAAGCTGCTTTTTTCATCAATTCACCACCTTCACTTGAAGTGTATTTCATATGAACGATCACATCTGATATTGTATCGTAGTCGAACTGACGGAAGTTGGGAAGCTCTACCCGCCATTTGCTGATAACTCCCGCACCTTCAAAAGGCAGGTAACGCTCGTCTTTAAAGTTAAGCTCAAACATACCACTTTCGTTTTGTGCCGAACTGGCCGCTATGGCTGTTACAGGTATATTAAACGTGTTGAAGCGCTCATCTGTCTCTTCTGTTTTTTCTATGTAATCGTTTTTATCTTTCGCGATGGCACTGTTGCGGAACTTGTTTTCCAATAATCTTAATGAAGCATTCAGTCCGGTATATGGGCCTACAATACAAGGAATAGACATGGAGACTGACTTAATGCGTCGTTTATAATGTCCGGGGTAATCCATATCAAATAGTACCTCTGGCAGTGCAAACTCGCATTTACCGGTTTCCTTAAGCTGTATCAAAGCAATTGGGTTAAGGTTGCGAAGAGAAATGTGCTTGGTTACTTCATAATCGTACCCTTTTTGCTCCTGGTAGGCAGCTTCCAGCTGTTTTAATCCTACATACAGTTTTTCTCCAGCCAATAATCCGTCCCGACCTGCTTCCCAATATCCGGGTTGTATGAAATCTGAATTTGTGAGGCCTCTTTCAAAGCGGAATACTTTCTCAGCTTTTTTACCAAGCTCGTAAGCCAGGCTGTAAACCTGATAGTAAAGTGTGCGCAGGCTGCCTTTCATCCAGGTGTACAGTTCGTCATTGGTGTATTTGTTTTTAATAAATTCCTCGATTTCCTGGTTATGATCTATCAGCTTTTGCTGATTAAGTATCTCTTTCCTGGCGATGTCAATTCTAATTTGTTGAGATAGCATTTGCTTGTCTATTTGCTTGATCTCAAGTCCGGCAGCATTGGCTTGCATAATTCTGTCCTGTAATGACCTCAGGAAGCCACTCTTTTTAGTTGCTTTGGCAGACTGAAAGGACAGATCAGATACTCCGGAGGTTATAAATTTGGCATAGGCTTGTGCCGCGGCTCCCAGGTTGGAGCCTCCAAAACTTACCCCGGCTCCAATACCAATAGGTTTTGCATCAACAGAAAACGATGGAATAATGTGGAGTATACTGGCAATTTTTTCTGGAAGCTCTGCTTCTTTTTGCTTGCTATTGGCTTCCGACGCTTTGTCCATATCCTCTTTTTCGTATTTGATAAGCTTAAGACCGCTTTCATCTACGGGTTTTTCAATGGTATTGGCAAGTTCTGTAAAATCAGTTTCAAAACCCGGCACTTTGGCTACGTCTTCGCCTATCAACTGTAGGTAGTAGCGCATGCGGTGCTCGGGAGATTTCCTGTTTTGTCCTAAGCTTTCCAGTGCTTTCTCAGATTCTTCAAGCTGTTTCTTTTTGATTTCCATGATCATATTCTGCATGGTGCTTTCGTGCTTGGCTCTGATGAGAGAAAGCATTTCGCCTTCTTTTTTCTCCAGACTGGATAACATGGCACCACCAAGGCCTTTTAACTCACCGCACAGTTCAAGCGACTTTTGCAGTAAGTAGTAAAATCTATAATTGGGCATTGGAGTGTTCAGGTCGTTGAGTACTGATGCTATGCTCAGGCCTTGTGCAGCAGCTTTTACCAACAATGCTGGATCAATGGGTGGTTCAAATAATGGTAGATTACGGAAAACACCTTCAATATTCAGACAGTGGCGTATTTTGTACAACCTGTCTTCAATAATGTCCCAGTATCCTATAAGTTTTGGGTTGTTGGGTATACAGAAATAAAGTGTAGATGCAAAACCAAAAATATTGGCAAACCCAACCACACCATTGTCAATGCCCACGGGTAGAGTAGTCTGATTACTAAATGGCAAGGCTATTTCCAGCTCTACCATGGCGTTTGAAAACGCATCCCATTTGCCTAAAAGCGAATTATAGGTCTGAGGTTTGATCTTGCCACGTTTCGGGATCATTTGTGGTCTTTTTCCTAAGATATGATACCCCAGAACATACAATTGTGTGGCCTGATTGATGGTTTCAATGGTATCCTGACGAAATAAATAGTCGCCCCATTGCACCAGATTGTCGATATACTTCATCACTACCCATTTCATATAGGCTACAGGGCGGCTTCTTGCTACCAGGTGGGGTTTGAAGGGGTCGTTTCTCCATTCCGTAATCGCCTGGTCGGCAGTGTTGGGTTTCAGGTTGCTGAAGATCTGATCGAGTATATCCTGGGTGTTGATTTCCTTAAAAGGACTGAACTGCCAAAACCGTTTGTCATCACTTCCCTTGGCCATCGGGTTAAATACATAATGATACCATTTCATGGCTTCTTCGTAGTGCTGTGCCTTGCTTAATGCATCAGCGAGCATTAACGGGGTGTGGAAAAACAGCTCCCAGTTGTATAGTGAATATGGCCTTTTTAATTCGTGGTAGGTGCCGTTGTTACCACCGTAGGCTTTTTGCTTATCTATAACAGGGTTTAAATTATAATTGAAAAATCCCTGAAGCTGCCCTTTATTAAGATAAGTAAACAGTTTTTTGGTGAATGCGTGATACAGGTCGTAATACTGAGCCATGCTGAATGAATTGGTTAAGCTCACAGCAGGATCAATACCAAAGTAGGTTAGTTGCGAGCCACTGACTTGCATCGAATATAAAGTCGATGTAGTATAGTGAAAATCTATGGGCAGAGCAGGTAAGCTGCCCGGAAGGCTTGTTGCCAATGGTACAGTAATTTTATCACCATCGAAATTGAAGGTATTTACCCGGTTTTTATTTACACCATATACCCCAATTTCAATATAGTCGGTCTGACTTTTAGACACAAAGCTGTACTTTCTTAAATCAGGCGAAAACTTTTGTGTTTCTTTAATAGTGGTGCTTCCGGTGGTTTGTGATTTAGTAGTTGTGCCAAAGTCATAAACCGCATTTTTGGAGAGCTTTTTTTGTGTCCATTTGTTGTTTTTTAATTCACTCATGCCCAGTTTGATCTCCAAAAACTCAGAAGTAGCCCCTTCGCTCATAGGATATTTGGATAACTCTTCGGGAGTTAATTGCCTTTCTGACTCCGAGCCGATCTTGATCGTCCTGTTAACAGGCTCGGTTTTCTTGATAATCTGAGGAAAGAATATTATGAGCCGGCCGTTCCATACCACAGGTATCAGATAACAACCATTGCCTATAATTTTATTTTCTGAATCTTCTACGTCATATGACGGGATGTCCATGTCAACCTTTGTCCATGGGTACCAGTTCATCTGATCCAGTGCAAGGTATCGATAGTAAAATAAATAGGGAGCATTGCGAGTACGGCTAAATATGTGAAGCTTGCTTTCCTCCATCCACTGGCCATCAGGATTTTTAGTACCATCAATATATAGCCCAACGACTTCCATATTGGCGACTTCATCCACTTTAAAGAGATAAGATTTTAAGGCATTTTCAACATTTTCCTTGTTGATGTCATTTTGAAGCAGTTCGCCTTCAAGCTCTTTAAAGAATGGAGATTTGTCATCACGGAGGTTGCTTTCTATCCAGTTTTCAGGGTACAAAAATACTTTTCGGTTAGCTTCCCATACACGATAACGTTGCATCCATTCCCATCTGTCTCTATCTAATATATCGGGGGTAATGCCATTGTGCTCTTCTTCCAGCCCCAAAAAGCATCTTTGAATAAACAGCTGGGTAGATGAAAGTGCCTGTTTGATCCTTGAGGTCTCCATACAGGCGTCCATCTGAACATCTATCAGGAAATACTCAAAGAGGCCATCAGCATCTTCTACTCCCCAGGCTATGAGCTCAGGCTGCTGTAGCAGATAAGCAATAAGGGCCGATTGCTGATGATTTCTGATGGTATCATTAAGCGGCTTAACTACCTGCTCCCAATCTTCCTGGCGATATTTAGCGCGTAGTGAGTGTTGTATGCTGTCTGCTATCTTGCGGCATTTTTTGAAGTTGGAGGTAGGCTTAGCCCAGTCAAACAGCAGGTCAATGTCCATTCCAATCTTATCTGCTACTTCAAGTGCTTTTTGAAGTTTCAGGAGATTGATTTCATTATAAAAGGCGTCAGGATTATCAATCTCAAAATGATCTTCCGCAATCAGCTTTTCGATCGATGATTTCTTCCAGGTGGTCAATTCCTCAATCTTTGAGCTCAGCAGTGTTGCGTCCTCAGGGAAATGTGCCCACTTGAAAAAGTCGATCAGCGTGGTTTCGGTTTCTGGCAATGAATTTCGGAGTCGGACATAAGCCTCCAGTCGCAGCCATTGCTTCAAAGTCAGGCTGTTAAAATCCAGCCCGTCAAAATCTGCTTTGTTTTCGTCGAGATAACTGAATTCTTCGGCTTCAACCTCGAAAACGGAAGCTATTATAGCGGCTTTTTGCAGTTTGATATAAGCTTCTTTGCAGTAAGAAGTCGTGAAGTCGGGAAGTAGCATTGCAGGCGGAATATTCTCAATAGCTGAGGTAGGGGTTTTCCAGTATACATGCTTCAGGTCCAGTCCTGTTACCTGTAGCTTATAAAGCTTACCGGCCTGCAGTTTTACGGCATCTCCCCACCACTCATTGGTCGGGTCTTCCTGCTGGGTAAATGATATGGAAGCGCCATCTATGGATACGCCGGGGCTGTCATCACTTTCTTTTATTATTATGGTGAAGTTATCAGATTTGGAAGGGATGAGATAACCAGACCAATTATTGTCTGCGGGTTTTGAACTTTCTTTAATGGCTTCAAAGATGTTGTAGATCGGAGCAGCTGGCGTGCCCGAAGTGAGTACATCAGATACAAGTACATTGGTAACATCTGGTTTTAAGCCACTTGACTGAGACAAGGTCTCTATTACGAAAAGGTGTGTGAGCTTAGCCCGCAGATAGGGAAGGAAAATTTTCATGAAAGCCCGGCTCTTTTCAGGTGCAGTACCCGGATCTTCCTGGCCGTCGGGGATCTGCTCCAGCGGTATCATTATATCACCTGATTTCAAAATGGCTTCAGCCTCTTCAACTATGATTTTATATTCGGGTGATTTTTGTTTTTCTTCTTCAAATACGCCTCCCAGGGCTTCTTTGAACAGTTTGTCTTGCTGTTTTTCAATTCTGGCCAGCGATTTGGCCCATTCAGGATCGTTGCTCAGCGCCTGATAGTCTGTCTTTTCAGCCAGGGTTAATATGCCGGTAACTTGTATTCTTCCCCCTTCTGCATCATAAACCAGTTTATTTTTGAGCGATTTGCTGTCGTCAATGGTGAAAACCAGGTTTTTCGGAGCATTTGTAGTGAATACATTTGTGCCCTCTATAATGCCGGCTATTTGTTCTACTATTGTCTGAGGGAAAAGCAATATAGATTTTGCACGTACAATATCGGTGGTGACCTCTTCGTCATCCATCATATCGGGGTGTGCAGTGTCAATGCCATTGAGGCCGTCATAAAGCGTTTTGGCCAATTGCAATATGACTTTATCCGAAGGGGTGAGAGGTTTTTGCGGATCGTCATATCCCCTGATAATATAGTTAAGCTGACGATAGTTAAACCCGGCATTTTCCATTTTCTCCCATCGATTTGTAAATGTGAGGGTGCCATGTGCACTTTTGAATGGATTGCCAAACAAAGGGGTAATACTGATGAAGTAAGGAATCTTTAGACCGATGGCTTTTGAAAGCAGACGGTAACGATAAATGAGAGACAGGTTAGATAAAGTGAGGGAATCCTGTATCTGTTCGGCTTCCATGATCTCATTTAAATCATCTGCGGATAAGTTGAAAGCGGCCATGATCACGGGCACATGATCAGATATTTTGGCATTCTTAGTGAGATAATTACCATTTTTATCCGCCAGAAATACTTTGTCAATTCCCAAAATGTTATGGGATAGAAACAGGCGTTTGTAAAGCGACTTCTCACCTGAAATGCTGATATCAGTCCAAAAAGTGAGCAGCTTGATCAGCTCAAGGCCGGTGATATCCAGTAGTTTCTTAACTGCTACCAATTGGTGCAGAAATTTGGGTGTTATTTCGCAATGAACAGGATCGGCTATTTCAAAATCGTCGCACCCACAGTCTTCATTATCACTCTCACAATCACTGCATCCGTCTGATTCTTCAAATATATCATCACATCCATTGTTACAGTCATCATTGTCCGGCATGAGGTCATCAGGGCATGTGGTTTTTTCTTTGCCCAGGCCTAAAAGTGCTTTGTCTACCTCATCAATAGTCCACCCGAGTTTTATCCATAATCTGATAAACCTGTGGATGTGATCATATTCTTCAGAGGTGACGGCACTTCCGTCCAGATGTATCAGCCTTACGGTATCCAGGTCGCAGGAGTCAGCCTGACTCACGGCAAATGGCAGGTTTCTGTTTTCGCTTACGAGATATAGCTTGCCATTGACTTCCAGGATCTTCCCTTTTTCTCCTTTACTGCTTACAAACTTTATTAATTGCCATCCGCTGGCATCGGCATCAGGATCTGTTAAGGTGATCTCACCGGTATATTTATCAATATGGCCAATTACTTTTTCTTCACCGGTTTCTTCATCAATGAAGATTATCTGACAGTTTCTTATCTGGGCCAATACAAGTTCATATGTGTTGTCAGAGCCATTGTATTCATAAATGAATTTACCATCGATGCAGGGTGCTCCGTTTTCAAGCACTATTATTTTACCAACCTTTTCAAAGTAGCAGTACACCCATTTTTCAAAGTCCTTGTCATCATTACAGAAATCAGGTTTTTCTCCACATGGGTCAGGGTTAATTACGGCCTCCAATAAAGGAATGAGTGGCTGGTATTTATTCAGAAAATCAATCAGTTTTTTATATCTGGCCTTTGGTGTGGAACTGCTGTTATCCACCAAAGACTGGAGAAACCGATAACTGAAACCGATACTTTCCATTATGGTGAGTGCTTTACCCGTGGGTACATTAGGGTTGAGACATCGGGTTTTCAGCAGCTCGACGAGGTCAGTATATTTTATGCCGGTGCGTCGAAGAAATTGATCTTTTACAAAGGTGAGCCCTTGCTTAAGTCCTTCATCGGCATTAAGCATTTCTGCCTCAGTGCCATATCCGTAATATTCATGAACGGCCTTTGCCCCTATTTTAGTAAGATACTCATCTGCGGTATGTACTTTTTTACATTGTTTGTCCCAGTATTCTTTCGATATAAAGGCTTCCTTGGTTAATATGACATACTCCTCCTGGGTTATACCAAGAAACTCAGCATCAACGGCCCTGTCGATATAGTCCGTATGCAATTTGTCAAGCTCTTCTTTTTCATCATTGGTAAAAACCGGTGCCTCTTCTTCAGCATTCTCTTCATCAGAAACCAGCGGTGCTTTTTCTTTTCTGGGAGACCTGAAGGTATCGATTAACTCATGACGGCTGGTTTCGAGATAGTCGAGATACACCCGGGCAACATCAATAGGTTGGTGGTAGGGGAGCGAGAAGGGGTAAACCGCTTTGTGAAGTATGCAGTATGCCTCATATTCGGTATGTTGAGGTTGAGCTAAAAGTTCACCGCTTGTTTCGTTTTCAGTAACATTAAAAGGTTTGGTATGATGGTAAACCAGGTAGTTTTCCAGTATTTCGTTTACCAGGTCAATATAGGGCAGTATAGTATTGGTGTTTTTGCAGGTAAGCTGGAGGCAACCCAGGTCAGGTCTGCGGTTAAACAGCTTTTCCAAAGGGGTATTGGATATATCTTTTGGGTCGGGTTTGATAGCCACTGGCCCTGATGCGTTTGCATCGATATTGTTATTGCGTAAATATTGAAGCAGATCTACAAAATAGGCAGCTGCACTGTAAACAGAATTGCATTCACCGCATTCGCAGAAGTCGGCATCACCAAATAGCATATCCCAGCTCAGGTTGTGCTTCTGCAGTTCATTATACACAGTACTTTCAGCGTAATTGGCGTCTTTATTAATAGACATTGCCATCATTGTCATATCGGCTGAATTATTGGGAGCTGAAATGTTTAACGATTTGTCTATAAAATCAACTCCGGTGCCTTGTCCGACTTCCTTCATGGCAATGAGTGCCTGTTCATTACGAATTCGGGCATTTACAGCATTGTTATGAAGTTGTCTGGCTACAACATCCCCACTTTCGCCAAATTTTTGAGAAAAGGTTTTTACAAATTGTTCTTCAGGCATCTCGCTGATCCTGTATGCAGATGTCATTCGGGTTTCTAACAATACAGGCATTACCTCCGGTGCCGGACTGATGGCAGCCACGCGTTGTAAGTCCTTAAGGCCCGAAACCACATCTGCACGAGAGCTGTCAGGAATGTTGTCAAATGCATTCTCCTTTTTAAAAGCCTCATAAACTGAAGTGTTTCGTATATTAAAATCATCAGGTTGATTGGCCAGAAAAGTAGCCATGTTGCCACTCAGGGTCTTGTTGGGAACAGGTGTTTCTTTGGGGTCAGCGAGCATTCGGGCAATAGTTACTGTCGGCTCAAGGTGAAATAGCCGAGTGTGTATCTCTTTGGCTATTACCTCAGGGGTTTGCTCTTCAGTTTCTATTTTGGCAGCTTTAATTTTTTTTGCAAGATCTTCTTTGCCATAATTTTTGGCTATATCCCTCAGAGTATTTGTCTTGGAATCTTTTCTGAATATTTCAATAATTTTCTCATTGTCATGGGTGATTTCAGCCAGATTGTAAGTGAATTTTAACTTGGCAATAATCTCCGGCTTAAAATCTTCCTCCGATTCCAGGTCTTCAATTATTGCGTCCCAGTTGCCATTTCTTTCAGTATAGATGGTATCGAACTTTTCTTTAATGGCCTTGCTTTTACCAAGTTCTACATGTAGCAGGTTAAGGCGGGAGGATATATCTTGGTTGGTTGTGGTTTTCATTTTTGTAATGGTTAATAATGGTTGTGATGATTTTTACATATTGCTGTTTGCTTATAAAGTTTCTCTTAAAAATGAAATCTAAATGCATCAATACTTCCTGGTAGCGTCCTTTCATCATACCTCGGTAATATTTGAACAGGAGACTGTCTGTCTGTAGGGCCAGGAAACAGTTGTATTAGCGGCAATGGTGGCGGTGGTGCAAGTTGTTGTCTGAACCTCCTCCATACATCTTGTCTTAGCGTACTTTGTAATGTGTCGTACTCTTCATTCCTGATGCCATTCCTATATTGAGGTACACTTCCGTGTCTGGTACTATCTACTGAAAAATCTCTGAGTGTAGCATTGTTTATATTTTGCCCATTGGCGGCATAAATGGCAAAACTTGCCGATGCTTCCCGGTGACCGGGGTCGAACGTTATGCCAGTGCGTGGATCCAGTGATGTCATGAAATCGCTTTCAAAACGTTCGTGATGGCTATGTGCAGCATCGGGGGCATACCTTTCGTCAAAACCAAGGGTATGTCCTACTTCATGAATAATAGTACGGAAAAGAGCCTCCGGAGAGGAGCCGACAGCCGGGTTGATGGCCATAAGTGCCCTGCTTGTAGGCTCTGGGAAGGTCCGCATAATAGGGAGAAATGATGGTAGTAACTGAACGGTAAGCCCCACTCCAACATGTCCCGAGAAGGTTAATACGCTATCACCAGCTCTGTAACCAGACACTTGTGACGTACCGGAAGCGAAGCTTCTTTGATGTGCATCGCTATACAAACCGAGCAATCCAATAGCCTGTGTTATATTAGGAACTACCGGCGAATTAGGGTCAACTAGTTGATCTATAATGGATTGAATGCCGGTAGGCAGAGGTGATGCTCCGGTTTCATGATATTGAAAGTTTACATTATAATTAACGGTCCACCTGGTGCCATCGATAAGCACGGTGCCGGAAGCATCCGTGAAGAATTGTGTTGCTCTTTCTGCTGCCGGTCTTACCTGATCAATCTCAGCCTGGGTACCATAAAAGTGAACAGTACTGCTATAAGTAATGGTATGCGTAGCCTGATCCACAGTGAGCCTTGCATCCAACCCTGACGGATCTGTCAGAATGATGGGATTATTATTGGAATAACTGTAAGCATTTATACCGGCCTCTGTACCTTTAGGATCAGCGCTTAGCCATCTGCCGAGCCATGGCAGGTAGTACCTGGCTGAGTGATATTCCAGGCCTGTTTCTTCGTCACGCTCCATACCGGTGTACCGATAGCGCTTGGAAGCTGCTTTTATTGCTGCATTTTTGGCCTGGTAAGCTGTGGTGCCGTAGGGGTGATACTCTTCGTAGCTTATCACTTCAGCAGTTTCAGTAAGTTCCAGGCTTGATGAGCCTAAATGGTTGCTGAGCTGGTAGCGAATGGTTTGGGTAGAAGTACTGCCAATTTTAATTCCCAAAAACATCACCGGCTCAGTCTCTGTATCGATCATGGCTATGCGTTTCTGATCATCCATTATATGTAGTGATACCCTTTCCAGATCATCTTCATTTCGGTAAACTTCATAAGATCCTATGTAGAGCCGTTCATCTTTTACAGTGGGTGTATTTCCTGAATCAGCTTCATTTTCAGTGATTTTTCTTACTCTTTGACCGTTGCCGTTATACACATAATAGGTTGTTTCAGGTGAGCCGTCATTTTTTATTTGTCTGGCGGAAGCTGACAGTTCTTCCCTGAAATTCCAGTTCATAAGGGGCAGGTGTGGCATTTCAATAATATAGCCGTGTTGAGGGTGATGCTTATAGGTATAGCTCGAGTTGGCTATATCGGTACTCAGCAGCCGGTTGTTTTTGCTTTGATATACATAATCGCGTGTCCGGGAGTGGGTACCGGCAATATGTTTCATCTGTAGCAGATTACCCACCTGATCATACTGGTACTTTTGGGTATAAATATGCATGGCCATCGGATCGCCATTATTATGATTAAGAATAGCGTGACTGTCGTTCCAGTTATCACCAGGGCCAAAGCTGGCCTGGCTTGTGCTTTGTTCACGACCTGAAGCTGCTATCAGGCGATACAGCGCATCATATGTATATTCGTTTTTGCCAGTGATCTTTTGATTGTTATAAAATACGGTAGGTATGGCTTTATCCTCAATTTGAGTGACGTTTCCTGTCGGATCATAGGTGTATTTTAAATCCTGAAGTACCTCATTATTGCTTTTAGTAGTCCTTAGTGTTTTTAGTCTAAAAGTTCTGAGATCATAGTCATATTTGGTCTGCACACCGTTTCCGTATAAAATGCTCTTGCGTTGCCCTTTTTCATCATAATCAATATTTTGAACATAATCTGTGGTGCTGCTTCCCTTTTTTAATGTTACTGCTTCTAGCAGCCCGCCGGCATTAAATACATTTATAGTTTCGCTACCATCGGGATTAATCAGTTTTAAAGGGCGGTTAATAGCATCAAACTCTGTGCTTGAAGTAAATGTATAATTACTGTCCTCAAGCAGGTCATCCGGGCTAGGTACATCCCAGTTGGGCATGGTTTTATAGTCTTTTGCAAATACACGGGTAGCTGAAAGCAGGTTGCCCTTGAAGTCATAAGTTTCTGAAATTGTTTTTCCTGCAGAATCATAAACAAAAGCAGGTTTGCCTCTCAGGTTATTTAACTTGTCATTAGTCAGGCCCTCGCCGTAAATAGTGAGCTCAAACAGTATATTTACAGGTACGCTTTGTTCACCACCCTTAACCCATTTCTCGATAAGCCTATGTAAGACATCGTATACAAAGGAAAATTCATACTTGCGTTCATCCCATGTTTTCACGGGATTCCCCAATACATTATTGAGCATCCAGCGCTTGCCTGCATCCATGCTTGTTTGCATTACCCTGTGGCCTAACATGTCATATCGGTATTCCATTACCTTGTTGCCGCGGGCATCAGTTACCGACAAGGCATTGCCTTCGATGTCCAGGGTGGCATGTGTATATAAAAGTTCTTCCTTTAAACCTCCATTGCCATCATCAAACCGGTTGTGATCAATAACGAGAATAGGTCTTCCCAGTATGTCGAGCATAACTGTTGAAGGCGTATTGTAGTGAACCTCGGTTTTAACAGCCGATTTTTTTTCAGGATTATTGTCAGGCAAGTCTATGCGCTCCTGATACCATTGACTGTCCTTTATGGTGTCATTAGCATCGAAGGAGAGCCTGCTCCATGGATCAAACGCTGTAGTGATAAAAGTGCCGTCAGGAAGTTCGGTTTTAATGAGCCGCCCCGGAGCATCATAAAACATAAGTGCTGAAACCCCCGCCTCTACCAGTGCCGGGGCAGACTCATAAGCCGGAGATACGGAAAAATATGGTTCATATTGCCTGATGGGATTTCCCTTATTGTTGAGCACAGTGCGTCCGTTGCCCACCCATCTCAGTTGGTTGCCTGTATCTACCTCTTCAATTTTCCATGAACCATCAGGCTGAGGTGATGCTTTTTTTGTCATTCCGGGCTCAGCCTGGACTTTATTCATGGCTACTTTGCCAAAACCATCGCTGTACTCAAAGCTAATTTGCAGTGGGCTTTCTGTGCCAAGCATGGCGTGTTCTTCGCGTGTTATGCTGGCTACAACTATCGGTTTCTGATCAAATTTATAGACCATACGCACGCTGGCCGATTGTAAAAGTTGCCGGGCAACACTTTGCAGCTGCCCGTAATCACATACATCGTTGACCTGCGCCAGAGAGAAAAACTGATCGATCAACGATTGTTCGGCTGCATCAGTAAGCTCTGTAAGGCCAGACAGGTTGTCTCCATCCTCTCCTGAGAGGTCATTGTTACTATCCTTTCCTTCAAGGGTGCTGGCTTTGACAAGTCCTAATTCATCGACCAGGGCAGATCCGATATTGTCATTTGAATCCAGTGATTTTGAAGGCATCAGTGTCCTGTAGTTATAGGCCAATACCCGGGCTTCATTACCCAGGGCATCTAAAGTGCGGTTGGCAAACAGGTGGAAGGGGTCATAAAAGACCTCTAGTTTGCTCTCAAACGGATCGGTATAGGATAATGGGGTTAAGAAGCGGTTTTTGGCATCCTCAATGGTTTCCCCGATAGTCACAAATTGTATGATTCCTGAGCGTATCCACCATGCTGCATTGTCCTGATAAAACTTACCATTGAGCATGTCAGCGTCGGTAACCTCAAATGCTGCCGAATTTCCGTCAGGTGTAAAAATGTCTTGCAGCAGATTTGGTGTATAAGCCAGTTGGTAGCTCTCATAGCCAGTACCCCAAATTCCCAGCTGCCCATCAGTTAGCGGGCCGGATAGGTCGTTATTATAATATTTTGTTTTTATGTGTTCGATCAGCCTTTTCTGTCCGGCTCCCGAAGTCGCTGCTTGGTGATAGGCTATCTCCGGAAGTGAACTATCCAGCCCTTTTAATTCTTCAATTTTGAATATGACATTTGATGGAGAGACACCTGTAATTTCATAAGTGCGCGTTTGATGCAGCTTTCTTAGTAAATAGACAGTCGGGTCAATGATGTCATTGGTGAAATCGTTTTTTATGTATGTGATCAGGGGTTGTTTTTGAGCATTCCTGGTACGGAGTTTGGCATTTCTGATAGTGGCGTTGTCAGTAGCTTTATCTGCCAGCAGCTCTTCGGTTTTTATTCGTGGATATGCTGCAGTTGCAGATTCCAGCACATTGCCAAATTCGTCTATGCTCAGATTGAGTGTATGCGCTATACGCGGATCTTCAGCGTTGCGGTCATAATTGTAGGTAATGGCCTCACTTTCATTTACTGTAAATACAGCAAATTCATTATCGGCCATAGGCTGGATCAGTTGAATGCCACAATTGTGAGTGGATACCACATATGGTGTTAATTGTTTTTTCAGCTGCTCAGCGTTAGCAGTATCGGTTGCATCCAGCCCGAATACTTCTTTCCTGAGTATCATGCCTTTGCATGCCCGCAATGCTTCGCGATATGTGGTGGCCCAGAGATTATCCGGCTCAAAACCTGCGAGATTTTCAGTATTTATTTTAGCATCGGGAAGTGCGTACTCTTGAAAACCTGTTTCAAAGCCCTGCTTTTTTAGTTCTTCATACCAATACTCTTTTTTAAACTGGTTTAGAATGCTCTCCCGGTTAATGAATGCTCCGGTATGATACCAGGTTTTAGTAAGTACCGGGGGTTGATAATGTTCCGGAGGTGTTACATTACTGGCCCCGGTTTGCATAAATAAGTCATAGTCCTCGGTATCTGTTTGCTCTACGCGGCCGAAACCTCTGAATTCTCTTTCGGAGTGGTCAAAATACCCGTGATGGTAGCTGTATTGAGTAGTGAAACGGGCCTGTGTTATTTCTTCCGTTACAATTAATTTGCTTACGCATTGTACAGGAAATGGTAACCTGGTAATCCATGGGGTGCCTTTTCTTTTATCTTCCAGATAATAGGATGTAGAGTTCTTATATTCCAGTTCTGTTTTTTTGCCGGTACCGTTTTCATAGCTCACCATAATATGAGGCTTTTTGCCTCCCATCAGGTCAATGTATTTCATGGGTACATTTTTATGGATGCTCAGTTCCGACGACCATACAATACATGATGTTCCATTGCCCAGCAGGTCAGTCACCGTAATTTTATTTGGTGTTTCGGTGGTTACGAAAGGTTCTATGTGTGTACTCTCACTCCAGGCGTTACCACTCAGGTTGATATATGCCTGGAAGGAATTTTTGCCAAGATATAGCAGGTCTGATGCCCCGGTGCCGCTGATGTCTGCTAATTGCAAATAGGCAGGATTGAACAGGTCGGGAGTATCAAATAAGGGAGAATTACCCATAGTTACCTTAGCACTAAACCTGCCAAAGCCCATGTTGGCCCAGTAACAGACTTCACCATTACGGATACGCACAATATCTGTGAGCCCGTCGCCACTCATATCAGCCAGGAAAATGCGCTGTTCCTGATCCTGAAATACGATAGCAGGCCCTTTTTCCTCATCGTAAGGTTTGGGTATGTGCTGAGGAACGCCATAGCCCTCTTTTCCTTCATTTTCCCACCACCAGAAGGCTCCCTGGTCAGACAGTACAACTTCCGGTTTGCCGTCACCATTAACATCGAGCATGCGCACATTGGGATCGCGCAGGTTAATGTCCAGATGCTTTTTGAAGGCGACGAAGGGTTGCCAGTTTTCCGTATCATCCAGCTCTACATAGCCCTGTAGTCCGTCGGAATTTATTACTACTTGCTTTGAACCGCCAGATTCCAGGTCCTGTAGTTGTAAAACGCCGCTAGAAATTCCCGTCAGGGAAGGTTTGGACATTACAGGCTTAGCCGGAGTGAATTCTACATTTCCCAGCTCATCGGCTCCCAGGTTACTTTTATAAAACCAAATATTAGCCTGTTCGGTAAGTATACCGCTTATTCCTTCGCTATAGAGGTCGACCCATTGATAGTTATTTGACAGTCCGGTTGGTGCATTTAAAAGGCTCTCGGCTTTAACTGCTTTTATTTCTGTATTCCAGTTTAGCCACTGATAATCAAAGCTCATTTTGGGCATGACTTTTACTGAGTAAGAATTATCAGCTTTCTTAATATAGCCCTTCTGAATGATACCGGTGAGGTATGACAGCTCTGCGGGGCGTGTTGATTTTTCTTTTAATCCGTCAGATGTCAGGTATTCAAAGTCAAGTGAACGTACCAGAGTAGCAGTACCTGAATTAAGGTCCGGGAAACGATGAAACATCAGCACTCGCTTACATAGCCGGTTTGTCCTTATCTCGAAACCAGAACGAGCAGACGAAAAGGGGTCAGAGCGGTAATCCCATAGCTGACTATTAGACTCCTCAGGTACCGGTTGGCTTTCATCATGCTCTCCGTAATCAAAAACCGCCTCAAAGAAAAATGTATTTTCAGGAAGTTCAGGCTCATAAGGTTTGGCAGGGTCAGCATAATATGGTGTTTCATGGCCATATATGAGGCGTTTTAAGTATTTATTGGTGAAGGGTGAGATCCCGTTGATCCGGTTCTTTTCGTAAATGGTTGCTGGTACTTTATCAAGGTTCTCTTCCTTATAGTTATAAATGACACAATTTCCTTTATTGTCATAGGCGAAGGCCGGAAGCCATTCAAAGATCCGGGTATTTTCTGAGGGGTCTGCAATGCGTGAGAGGTGGTTTAAACCAAAAAATGTTACTATGTTTTCGCGGGTAGTTACTTTCCAGAACTCGCCCTGAATTGCGTGTCCTATTCGTTCTATTTTTGAAAAACCACCTTCAATACGAGGTCTGTAACATTTTACACTGAACCCGTTCTCTTCAAATTGTTTGGGTAGCCATTCACCCTCATTATTTTGTTGCAAGAGGGGCACCAGGTCTTCAGCCCCGGAAAAAATAAAGGTATCCTCCTTTTCATGAGTATCCTGGTAGAGCGGAAGGCCTTTGTCGGTTTTTCTTTTTATTGATGTAATGCCAAAAGCCCAACCCATGCCTAAAATTCCATTTCCGCTGCCTGAGTTATAATTTATGGAGACCGAAGGTGAAAACCCGCCGCGTCCTGGTGAAAGTGGCAAAGACATGCTAAAGCTTGAGGTGCCATTGGCAGCGTTAACGGCAAACTTTTCATCTATTCCTTTCAATGCGCCTCCGCCTTTTGGCAGAGAGATGGAAGGAATATCAATAGAATTGGATGCGGAAGAGCGCTCCTCAGTCAATACATTAAACCCTGAGGTTTTTAATGATTGCTTTTTATTATCCGGGCTTTGAATTTTCTCATTCATTTTAGTCTTTGTGAATTATCAGCGTAATACCAGAGGCTATTTTTACTTCACTTTTGCTATTGTCTTTTGGAAATCCTTTTAAAGGCAGATCTTAGGCAGGATAGCGAGCTTGTAATAGTAAATTTATAACTTTAAATAGTGTCTGATCAAGGGGAAAAACCCTGTTAATTGTTGTTGAAAAACTTAAAACTTATATTATTAAAATGCGTAGAAGTAGCTCAAATTCTTGTGTGAGAACCACGTATTATTAATTACTCTTACAGGTGAATAAGTTTATCTTCAAATGGCTACAACCTCCCGAAAACTTTCAGGATGCAATTAGAATAAAACTTCATTCGTCTCTCCGTCTGGTATAATTTAGCCTGGCTAAGGTTTATGCCCTTTCATGTGGATATTTGTTCTTTGATGATTTTACTGCATTAATATGAAATTTTTAAATTTTCATTTTTTAGAAAGGGTACCATCCTTTTTTGATTTCATACTCCAATCCTCCCATAAAGTCGGCAACCGGCTTAACAAATGTTTCTTTGGACCATTCCGCTACATCATTTGCGGTATCTGATGTTACTATGTCGTAACCGGTAGTGAGATCCAGAGGCCCGACACCAATTTCTGCTCCCACCCCTCTTATTATTTTCTGACCAGTGGTTGTATCTGGTTCAGGAAACAAAAACTCGCCAATAACACCTCCTACCGGAAAGGTTGATAGAAGTTTCTGTCCACCTTTTCTAATGCCCCATTGTGTTACTTCTTCAGTTGTTTCCTTACCAAGTTTTTCCAATGTTTCTTTTTGAAGTTTTTCAAAAGCTTCTTTTTTTACTTTTTCGCTGCCTTCTTTTACAATTTTTTCTCCGGATGGTTTCAAACCTTTACTTTCAAGGAATTTGCCCCACTCATCGGTAGAAGTGAAAAATTTAGCTTCACCATCAGCACTAATAAACTTATGTTTAATGGGTTTTCCTCCGGTAATTTCCGCCAGGGATTCGCCAAAGTTATTTAGATCGTGTACAGACATCCTGAAATAGTTGTCCCCTGTGATAGGGAGTACCTTTTTTGGATCTATTCCCAATCCCCCAGTTTTCTTTCCTGTAAACCTTAGTTTTCCTCCTGCTGCAGATTCAAGTACAGGTGTATATTTGGGCTGGTTTCCGTGAAGCTTGTTAATGTCTTTACCTTTAAGTTCAGGTATTACCAATTGTCCATTTCTGGGATCCCGGAAAACGATATCAAATCTGCCGGTAGTTATTACTTTACCGGCATCATCTAATAACTCAAAAGTGGCCTCCCCGGCAAATGTTATATTGTTCTTTTGCAGGTACTCTTTGACGGCTGGTACAACTAAGTCTGTTTCCGAACGATCCTCTCCGGTGATATCCTTATATCTTACGGGGCTATTTCCTGTCATTGCGTACATATTTAGCCCATCATTGATATCGGACGGATCACTACTCAACCACCGCCCTAACCATGGCAAATAATACCTCGCCGAATGATACTCCAGCCCCGTCTCTTCATCCCGCTCCATGCCAGTATAGCGATAACGCTTGGCTGCTGCTTTAATGGCTGCGTTTTTGGCCTGATAAGCCGTGGTGCCATACGGGTGATACTCTTCATAGCTGATGACCTCTGCATTTTCATTGAGCTCAAGGCTCGATGAACCTAAATGATTATTAAGCTGATACCTGATGGTGGTGGTTACAGTGCTGCCGATCTTAATGCCGAGGAAGAATTTAGGTTCTGTTTCCGTATCAATCATGGAGATTCGCTTTTGGTCGTCCATGATGTGCAGCGTTTCCCGCTCCAGACCATTTTCATGGCGGTAAACTTCAAAAGAGCCAAGATAAAGCCGTTCATCTTTGAAGGTTGGCGTATTGCCCTGATCCGCTTGATTTTCGGTGACCTTTCTAACCCTTTGCCCACCGGAGTCATAAACATACCATGTGGTTTCGGGTGTCCCTCCATTTTTTACCTGCCTGGAAGTAGCTGCCAGTTCTTCTTTGAAATTCCACTGCATAAAGGGCAGGTGTGGCATTTCGGTAATGTAACCATGTTGAGGATGATGTTTGTAGGTGTAGCTGGAATTGGCAATATCCGTGCTGATCAGCCGGTTGTTTTTGTTTTCGTAAGCATAGTCGCGCGTCCATGAATGAGTGCCGGCAACATGCTTTAGTTGTAGCATATTTCCCACATGGTCGTACAGATACTTTTGAGTGTATTCGTGCATGGCCATAGGGTCTCCGCTGTTGTGGTTTATCTGCGTATGGCCGTCATTCCAGTTGTCGGCGGCACCATAGTTGGGTGAGTTGGTATTTTGCTCACGCCCGGAGGCGGCGATTAACCGATAGAGTGCATCATAGGTATATTCACTTTTACCATTAATTTTCTGGTTGCTATAAAATACCGTGGGAATAGCCTTATCTTCTATCTGGGTAATATTCCCGGTAGGGTCGTAAGTGTATTTCAGGTCCTGAAGTACCTCATTGTTGTTCTTAGTACTGCGAAGCTGGCGGAGACGAAACGTTTTAGGGTCATAATCGTATTTGGTGAGCACATTATTGCCGTACAATATACTCTTTCGCTGCCCTTTTTCATCGTAATCTATATTTTGTACATAGTTCGTGGTGTTACTTCCTTTTTTCAGACTTACCTTTTCCAGAAAACCGGCAGGATTGAAATAATGAATGGTTTCACTTCCATCAGGAGTAGTGTGTTTTACAGGACGGTTTACTGCATCAAATTCAGTGGAGGACTCAAAAGTGTAGTCACTCCCTTCGAGCAGGTCATCAGGGTTGGGCACATCCCAGTTGGGTATGGTCTTATATACTTTTGCAAATATCCGGGTGGAAGAAAGCAGATTTCCTTTGAAGTCATAAGCCTCTGATATCACTTTGCCAGCTGAGTCATATAAAACCGCGGTCTTTCCACGCAGATTTTTTAGTTTGTCATCTGGCTGGCCTTCTCCATAGATCATGCGCTCAAAAAGCATGTTAACCGGTACGTTTCCTTCACCTCCCTTTACCCATTTTTGAGTAGGGCGATGCAAGGCATCATACTTAAATGAAAATTCATGTTTGCGCTCATCCCAGGTTTTGACAGGGCTGCCTAGGGCATTGTTTAACATCCACCGCATACCTGCATCCATACTTTTTTGAGCTACCCTATGACCGAGTATATCATACCGGTACTCCATTACCTTGTTTCCTCGTGCATCAGTTATGGAAAGAGCGTTCCCTTCAATGTCAATGTCGGAGTAGGTATATAGCAGCTCTTTTTTCAGGTTGTTGTCTGCATCCTTGTACCGGTTATGGTCAATTGCCAGCACAGGTCTGCCCAACGTATCCTGAATCATGCAGGATGGTGTATCATAATGCAGTTCTGCTTTTATGGCAGCCTTCTTTTCAGGGTTGTTGTCGGGTAAAGCCATCCGTTCGAGGTACCAGCTGCTGTCAATTACTGTATCGTTGGTATCATAGATGTATTGCTTCCATGAGTCAAATTGAACTTTGCTGAAGGAGCCGTCGGGCAGTTCTGTCCTGATCAGCCTTCCGACAGCGTCATAAAAAAGGGTGGGACTTACCCCTGTTTCCACCAACTCAGGGGCATCTTCATATGCCGGGGTAACAGAAAAATAGGGTTCAAACTGTTTGATCGGCTTGCCTTTGTTATTAAGTACATTACGGCCATTGCCAACCCACCGCAGCTGGTTGCCGGTATCCAGTTCTTGTACATCATATGATCCGTCGGGCTGTTGGGTAGCTTTTATGGCAAGGCCTGCTTCTGCCTGTACTTTCTTCATGGCCACTTTGCCGAAGCCGTCACTGTATTCAAAGCTGATGTTTAAGGGACTTTCCGTACCGAGCGAAGCGTGTTCTTCTCGGGCAATACTGGCGACCACTACAGGTTTTTGATCCAGATTGTAGAGCAGCCGGGCACTGGCTGACTGCAGTAAGTCACGAGCTACACTTTCCAGTTGTGAATAATTACATATACCGTCGGCCTGTGCTATGGAGAAGAAGTTGTCAATTCGGGCTTGTTCAGCATCATCAGTTAACGCCTCGACGCCCGAGAGATGATCTCCCTCTTCACCAGTAAGGTCATTATTATTGTCTTTGCCTTCCACGGAACTGGCTTTGACCATACCTAGCTCATCGGTGAGTATAGATGCTATATTATCATTTGGATCACGGCTCTTTATGGGGGAAAGGGTGCGGTAGTCAAACTGCAGCACATGCGTTTCATTGTCCAGGGCATCCTGCGTGCGGGTGATGAACAGGTGCAATGGATCGTAGAATACTTCAGTTTTGATGTCAAAAGGATCAGTATAAGCTATAGGGCTTAAAAACCTGCTTTTGACATCGTCAATACTTTCTCCGGTCTCAACAAACTGCATGGTTCCTGACCTGATCCACCAGTTTGTATTGTCCTGGTAGTATTTGCCATCAAGCATATCACTATCAGTGACTTCAAAGGGCAACGCATGTGTGCTGGGAGTGAACAGGTCCTGTAGAAGATTCGGCGTGTAGGCCAGTTGATAATTTTCATATTGCAACGGCCATTGTCCTAACTGGCCATCGGGTAAAGGAGCTGTAAGGTCATTGTTATAAAATTTTGTTTTGATGTGCTCTATTAACCTTTTCTGAGGTGCAGTGCCCGAAGCGGTTTTGTGATATTCTATTTCCTGCCAGGAGTCAGGGTTTTCAAAATCACTGAGCTTAAATACGGACTGCGGGGTTAGTCCGGTGATTTCAAAGGAGCGTGTTTGGTAACCTTGTCGCAACAGGTAAGTTTCCTGTGTTATGAAGTCATTGGTGTATTCACTTTCGGTAAAAGTTATCAGGCATTTCTTTTGGGCATTTCGGGCATGTAGCCTGGCTTTTCTGATGTGTGTGCTGTCGGTTGGTTCATCGATCAGCAGCTCCTCATCTCTTTTCCTGGGATATACCACAGAGACTGATTTAAGGATATTTCCGTATTCATCCAGTTTGAGATTGAAGTTATGTGCAATTCTGGGATCTTCTACATTTCGCTCATAGCTGTAAGTAATTGCTTCGCTTTCGTTTACTAAAAAGACGGCGTGTTGGTTAAGGCTTTTGGGTTGTATAAGTTGGATAATGCAGTTGTGTGTAGCTACGGTATAGGGCGTTGCTTGCTTTTTTATCTTGGCTGGCTCCGGCGTATCGTCTGCGTCCATGGCAAATACTTCCTGCCTCAGTACCATGCCTTTGCATGCCCTTAAGGCCTCGCGGTATTCATGGGCAGTCAGCTTATCGACATCACTGCCTTCCAGGTTTGGTGCTCCGACGATTTTGGCATCGGGTAGCTCGTATTCATCAGCTTCCGCTTCAAAACCAATGTCTTTGATAGCCTCGAGCCAATATTCTTTTTTGAATTGTGTGAGTATAGCTTTTTGATTGGTGCAGGCTCCGGTGTGGTGCCACGTTTTGGTCAGCATGGGCGGCTGATGGTGTTCCTTTGCAACAACATTGCTGGCTTCGGACTGAGAGAAAATATCAAAATACTCTGTGTCCAGTTGCTCTACGCGGCCAAAACCTCTGAATTCTCTCTCGGCATGGTCGTAATAGCCATGATGATAGGAATATTCACTGGCGAACCGTACCTGCGTTACTTCTTCGGTAACGACTAACTTACTCACACACTGCACCGGAAATGGAAGCTTTGTGATCCATGGTGTGCCTTCTTTTTTATCCTTTAAATAGTAAAGCGTGGAGCTTTTGTATGCTATTTCTGTTTTTTTTCCCGTCCCGTTATCATAACTGGTCATAATGTGAGGTTTTTTCCCTCCCATCAGGTCGATATATTTCATTGGGGAATGCTTGTAGCCGGGTAATGACGAAGACCAGACGAGGCATGAGGTGCCGTTGCCAACCAGGTCAGTTACATGCAGCCCGTTGGGCTTTTCTGCCGGAAAGAAAGGATCAATAAGCGTAGCACTGCTCCAGGTATTGCCACTAAAATTGAGGTAAGCCTTAAATGCATTGGTGCCCAGGTAAATAATATCGGTGGTCCCTGTACCGCTGATGTCTGCGAGATGAACTTGATCAGGATTATACAGGTCAGGCAGGTCAAATGTAGGGGAGTTGCCCATAGTCACTTTCGCACCAAAATGGCCGTAGCCCAGGTTGGGCCAGTAGCTTATTTCTCCATTCCGGATGCTCACGATGTCGGTAAGACCGTCGCCACTCATATCGGCCAGAAAAATACGCTGTTCCTGATCATTGAATACCATAGTTGGGCCCTGCTCTTCATCATATGGCTTGGGTACATGTTGTGCGGAGCCGTAGCCCTCTTTGCCTAAATTCTCCCACCACCATAATGCTCCCTGATCGGCCAAAACTACTTCCGGTTTGCCATCTCCGTTGACATCAAGCATGCGGACGTTAGGATCCGACAGGTTAATGTCCAGCCTGTGTATAAATGCTTTGAAGGGCTCCCAGCGGCCTGTATCATCCATAGCAAAATACCCCTGAGTACCGGGAGAATTGACGGTTATCTGCTTCAAACCTTCGCTTTCCAGGTCATGTAATTGTAGCACTCCTCCGGAGAGGCCTGAGAAAGCAGGTTTAGGGATGACCGGTTTTGCCGGGGTGAAATGAAGTTCTCCCTGCGCATCCTGCCCCAGGTTGCTTT
Source organism: Fulvivirga ulvae (assembly GCF_021389975.1). Lineage (NCBI taxonomy): Bacteria > Pseudomonadati > Bacteroidota > Cytophagia > Cytophagales > Fulvivirgaceae > Fulvivirga > Fulvivirga ulvae. Next base: position 1,130,373 of record NZ_CP089981.1, on the reverse strand, counting down.
TGTAGTACCACGAATCCGCCTGCTCCGTAAGTATGCCATTGATGCCTTCACTGAAAAGATCGACCCATTGGTACGCATTGGAAAGCCCGACGGGAGCGTGCACGAGGCTGGTATCCTGAACTTCTCTGATCGTGGTATTCCAGCTCAGCCATTGGTAATCGAAAGTAAGCCCGGGCAACGATTTCGCGGAGTAGGTGCCATCCTGCTTTCTTATATAACCTTTTTGTATTATTTCTGTCAGATAAGAGCATTCGCAGGGGCGGTCTGATTTTTCTTCTAATCCTGTTGAAGACAAATATCCGGCATCCAGTGAGCGGACCAGGGTAGGTATACCAGTATTCAATTCAGAAAATGTGTGAAACATCAGTACTCTTCTGCAACGCCTGCTGGTTCTGATCTCAAAGCCAGACCGATATGAGGAAAAGGCATCAGGGCGGTAATCCCAGGGTTGAACTTCTTCCGGTGAGGGTGCGGCTCCATGATGTTCGCCATAATCGAAAACCACATCGAAAAAAAATATCCCTGCATATTTCTCAGGATTGAATGGCTGGTCAGGATAGGGAAAATATGTATCTCTGTTGCCGTATTTAATCCTTTTTAGGTATTTATTGGTAAACAATGCCGTACCACTTTGCCTGTTCTTTTCAAACAAAGTGTTAGGGATATTTTCAAGGTTTTCTTCCTTGTATTCGTAAAGTATATAATCGCCCTTGTTGTCGTAGGAAAATTCAGGCAGCCACTCATAAATTCGGCTGCTGTCTGAGGGGTCAGTAATTTTGGAATTATCAGAATAACCAAAAAAAGTCACAATATTAGAGCCTGAAGTTACTTTCCAGTAGACATTGTTACCATCGCTGATCTTTTCTATCCTTGAAAATGAGCCTTCTATCCTTGGACGGTATTGTTTTATGGTTAAGCCGTCCTGCTTTAAAATCCTGGCTTTCCAGGCTCCCTGATCTTTGTCCAGCCAGGGTATCAGGTCCTCGACACCAGATAGCATAAAAGTATCTTCAGAGTCATTGTCCTGATACAGGGGTAATGTTTTATCTGTTTTACGTTTTATGGAAGTAATCCCAAGAGACCAACCCAATCCAAATATGCTGTTCCCTGCCCCGGAGTTGTAACTTAGGCTGAGAGATGGAGAGAAATTGTTCCTGCCCGGTGACAGTGGTAGCGGTATACTGAAGCCCGCTGTGCCATTGGCTGAATTGACCTGAAATTTTTCATCGATACCCTTAATCGCACCGCCTCCCTTAGGGAGGGTGATAGATGGTATCTCAATAGCGTTGGATTTGGTGGCATGCTCACGGGACAAAGCATCAATACCGGTAGCACCTGAGCTGTTTGTATCGATATTACTACTTTCAATTTTATTGTTCATATCAAATAGCACTAGTTTTAACTATTGAGAAATCAGGTCAATGGGCAAAACAAAATTCTTGAAAGACCATATCCGTGTTGGCACAGTCCGGGGATATGTTATCGGTATTGCCTGGTAGAATTAATGTAAAGTTATCTTCTGAAGGGCCTGACTTTCAAGGGGAAAAACCCCTGAAATATAGGTAATGAACCCGCCGGAGCGGTTCATCTTTAACAAGTGAAAATATAGGTAGGGGCAGGCTATCCGTTCACCCAGCTAAAAGCAGCTTCCAGGGTGTAAAATGGCCTGAATTCAAGCTCATCCGAACATTCTTCATTGGCCAGTATAGGGATTACGACCTGCTCGGGCTTTTGCATGATCAACGCTACTTTTGCATGATGGAACCAGGAAATGTTCTCTTTGTAGAAATTAGCTATCTCCATAGCCATGTGTGGAGGTGTTAGCAGGTTGGCTTTGCGGTAATCCAGGATAAACTTTTTGACTCCCTTGGGTATTTTGTTTTCGGCTATAAGCTTAGACCAGTCTTCTATCAGGTCTATGTATTCAATATCTCCGTAATAGTATTTGTAAAATATCTTCGACTCGGCGTCGTACCAATGTGTAATTTTTTTCTCCATCCTATGAATATGCATGAACTTAATCGTATGCCTTTTTTAAGCTTGCCAATATAAGTGAGATGATAACACCTTAAACTTAATAATAATAAATTTTTAGTTATCAAATTATTACTACCCATATAACTTCTTCAGCGGAACCATTCTTCAATAAAGTGTAAGGTGCTATTTGTGAATCGGTTAAAAAACAGGGGCATTCCTTTTGAAAACCTTAATAAAATAGCGTATTTATAGCTCTAAATGTCTGTATAGGGGCTTTTTGTTGAATTTATGACGGAAGCAGTGTTCTATTCAGGCACATTTCTACCTAATATTCTTCTCATTTAGGCTACATTTCTTAGAAATATCATGAGATTCTTAATTTTTTCCTATCTGCTCTTATTAATTCCGCTTGGTTCCCACAGTCAGATCAGGCCGGTGTGGAATGAATATAAGGAAATAGATGGTATGGTGTCCAATTACATCTACGATATCAAGGAGGACAGGAGAGGACTTTTATGGCTGGCGACTGAAAACGGGCTGGTAAAGTTTGATGGTTATCATGCCTCCAGGGTACTCGAACCGGATAGTACCGGCCGCCATACACCCGTATATTTTGTCTACATCATGCCTGGCGGGAGGTTATGGCTGGGTACCAAAAACGGACTGAAAATATATGACCCGGAGCTTCGCCGGCAAATAGATCACCCGCTATCCATTACAAGGCCCATTGAAGATATCATCTATCTGGGAGGCAATCGCGCATTGATTTCCTATTTACACGGTGTTTATCTCGTATCCACTGATGCTGACCTTAATCCACTGACTTTTCAGGCTTTTGATGTCAGCCATTTCGGGGAGAATCTGATCGTTAATGAGTTTTTGGTTAGTGAAGAGCGCGATCTGTTCATTTCAGTAGCAGGCTATGGCGTAATTCATGGCAAAACCAATGAGGTCGGGCAATGGAAAAGTTTTAACCTGATCAATAATCCGTTGAAAGATGACCGGCATGAATTTAAGCTGGGTAAGAACCTGCAACAATTACCCGGAAAGCAGCTCTTGATCAATTACATGACAGAAGGCCCTTTCATCTATGACCAGAATAAGCAAATGCTGGAAAGGGTTCCCGGGCTCAACTTTGGTGATATACCTACAATCAGGCCATATTCCGCGGCTTCCTATGCCGACGGATACCTCTACTTTTCGGTTACAGGTATGGGCATGTATCGCATCCACCTCAACACCCGGCACCCGGAGCCTGAGTCAATTTCTTTCGAATCCATTCCAGATTTCAATTTTCTCGATGATGGTATCTCGTCCATTTATGTGAAAAATAATACGCTGTGGATTGCTACCATAGGCGATGGCCTCAAAAGCACATCCATCAATGGCGAAGGGATCAAAACTATTGCCCTGCATGAATATATTGGCAATCTGACCAGCTTGTACTCCGTAAAGCCAGATAATAAAAACGGGCTTCTTGTTTGTACATTTGGCAAGGGTGTAATCTACCTGCAACACCAGGGTGACGGCGCATTTGACTTGTCAGAAGTAGGGAAAAATAGCAAAAGACTCAATCTTCCTTCCGACAGTACAAGTGAGATCCATTTTGACAGGAATAATAATTTATGGATAGCGACATATGGTGGCCTATGCTATTATACAGAGGCACAGTACAGGCGCTTTTTACAAGGTGAAGCGGTTTACCCTAAAATATATGCACCCGATGATGCCGATCCGTTGACCTCCGTTGTTGTTAACGATGTGTTTGAAGATACACGGGGGCAGGTTTATGCTACCACTCAGCAGGGGCTGAATAAAATTGACCCAAAAACCGGTGAGGTTACCAATCACCTGGACTCACTGGCCAAAGGTGCTTTTCAGATGGACAAGCCCATCTACTATGGTGATTTTTTGAGTGACAGCAGCATCATTCTTTTTAGCCATTGGGTCAACGGGATTGTAAAAGATGGTTTGTACACCAGTCATGACTACCTTTTCCCGGACAACTACGGAGTCTTTGTATTTCATTCCGTCATAGCCGGTGATGGTGCCAACTGGCTGGGTACAAACAGAGGCCTTTATAAGTATAACCCTAAAACAGGGAAGACGGTGGAGTTTGGAGAAAAAGCGTACTTCAAAAACAAGAAGATCAATGCTATCATTGAAGATGAGCACCACACCCTTTGGATGGGTACCAACCAGGGGATATTCTCTTTCGACCCTGCTACAGGCAGGATCAATCAGTACAGGGTACCCGGAGCGAAAGGCTGGCCATTTTTTCATTATGGCTCCGTAGGAAAGGATAGTCAGGGCAATATTTTCTTTGGCACCAATAAAGGAGTGGTATTTATCAACCCCGGCCGGTTGGCAGCAAATGATAAGCAATGTAATGCTCCGTGCAACATCATCATTTCTGATATACTGGTTAATGATGAACCGGTTAAAAATACACTGGCAGAAGGAGCAGTTGTAGAAATAAATGAAGATGATGTGATAGATATTCTGCTGGGCTTCCCCACACATCACCGGCACGACGGCATCAGCTTTGAGTATAGTATTGATGATGGAAAGTGGTTTCCGGTAGATCCGGTCAGCCCTCATATTTCTTTGCATCATTTCAGCCCGGGAGAGTACAAGCTCGATGTAAGGGTGATCCGTCATGGAGGAGAGGTGCTGGCCACTTCGTCCATACCCATGGCAGTTGACGGCCCCTGGTGGAAAACCTGGTGGTCGTTTGTGCTGTACAGCCTGGTGGCAGGCCTGATCGTAGCCGGGTATTACCGCTACAGGCTGGCGGGAGTGCGGCTAAAGCAGCAACTGGAACTGGAAAAAGTAGCACGAATCAATCAAAATCTCAAACTGGACTTCGTTTCCAATATCTCCCATGAGTTCCGGACTCCTCTTACCCTCATACTCAACGACATTGATAGCCTGAAAACCAACGGCAACGCACTGAACCCAAAACATCTGGATAAGATTGAGATCAACGCACAGCGCCTCAAGCGGTTGGCCAATGAGCTTATTGATGTAAAGAAGCTGGAGAAGGAAGGGCTTAAACTCATGGTGGCACAGCATGACATCGTCACCTTCGTGAAAGATACCTGTCAGGTTTTTGAAGAGCTGGCCCGGAAAAACCATATTGACCTGAAATTTGAAACGGATAAAAACTTTGAATTGATCTGGTTTAATAAAGACCAGCTTGAAAAGGTAATATTTAACCTGCTTTCCAATGCCTTTAAGTTTACCCCGGCTGAAGGCAGCATTAAAGTCAGGGTCAACTGCGGCTATCAGGCAGCAGGGCAGGATGCGGTGCAGATCACCGTGAAAGACAGTGGTATGGGTATAGCAGAAAGTGACCTGGGTAAGGTGTTTGACAGTACCTTTTCACAACCGCCGATCAATGAAGCCAGTGGTTTTGAAAGCACGGGTATAGGCCTGCACCTGAGCCAAAAGCTTGTCAATCTGCATCATGGAGAGATCAGTGTTAACAGTGTGAAAGGAGAGGGTACTGCTTTTTCGTTATTTCTCTATAAAGGGTCATCACATTTCCAAAGCGACCAGCTCCTCAAGTACCGGCTGCAGCATCACCTCAAACGAACATTGCTACGCTTTAATAAAGAGTTTAAACCCAGCGAAGGAGCCAAAGTGCTGGTGGTGGAAGACAATAAGGAGATCAGAAACTATATATGCAGCATTCTTTCAGAATACTATTCGGTAATTGATGCCAGGTCAGGAATTGACGGTGTAGAGCTGGCCAAAACCAAATTGCCCGACCTGATCATCACCGATCTTTCGATGCCCGGGAAAAGTGGCCATGCACTCATCCGCGAGATCAGGGAGGATGAGATGACCAGCCACATTCCTATCATAGTGCTTACAGCCTTTGCCTCGGATGCCAAAAAAGTGGAGGTGCTTACAGCGGGTGCCGATCTGCACTTGTCCAAACCCTGCGATAAATCGGTATTGCTGGCCAGTGTTCAAAACCTGATCAGCTCAAGAGCCAGTCTGAAAGCTATGTTTTCCGACTCCATGGCCAATATTGATGAGGCAGTACAAAACTCCCCGGACTCTGAGCTCCTGAAAAGGGCTATGGTAATTGTGAATGCCCACATGGCCGATCCTTACTTCGATGTGGCCGACCTGGCAGATAAACTTAAGGTCAGCCGATCGCTGCTGTACCTGAAATTTCCTGCGCTGACTAATTTTTCTCCCAAAGAGTTTATTCATGTGATGAGGGTACGCAAAGGAGCTAAACTATTGAAGTCAGGTCGTTATAACATCAATGAGACCAGCGATGAAATAGGTTATAACAGTCCTAAAAATTTCAGGAAGTACTTCAAGAGCTACTTCGGCATTTCCCCTTCAGACTTTCTGAGAAACAATAAGGTCAAAGGGTGAGTTTTGCACATAACAGCCCCTTTGTAAACAAAACGACCCCTTCTAAACAAAACGGCCTCATTTCCATGCACAGTTTTAGCGCTGCTGTTTAGGCAAAATGCACACCTTGGAGGGTGTTTATTTTTCAAACCTAAAACCAAATTACCAATATGAAAAGAATGTTTATGAGACAGATGAATGCTCATCTTCTCACATTGTTGTTATTATTTAGCCTGGGAATGGCTAATGCTCAGGATGTGAGCAGGTACGAGCAGAAAGGATTATTCCAGCATTTTACAGAATTTGAAAAAACGCCGGCACTTGGCAGCGTTGAATCATTTATTCGGCAGAATTATAAAGCCAATGCTGATTACGGTATTAAAGTTATCAATGTAGAAACTGATGAGCTTGGGATCACCCACTACCGCGTGAGGCAAACCTTTAATAATATTGCTATAGCCAACTCTATGCTTTTGCTGCATGTGAAGGACGGTAAAGTGCTAACCGCCAATGGAGAGTGGTACAGACAATTTCCCGTATCTACTCAAAAGTCGGCCTCGTTGTCAGAGACTGCAGCTTTGAGAAGAGCACTGGAGCATGTAAATGCCCGAACCTATATTTGGGAAACCGAAGAAGCCAGGCAGGTAAAAGCCGGAAAGCATGAAAACCACAGAAACATTAATTATGACAAACCGGAAGGTGAGCTGGTTTATATTACTACCGATAACGAACTGGATGCCGGCAAACTTACACTTACCTACCGGTTCGATGTATTTGCGATTGAACCTTATACAGAGCAAAATGTATACGTGGATGCAGTCAATGGAAAAATTGTATTCGAAGAATCCCTGATCCATGATGCCCTGGTAAACGGTACGGCCAATACAGGTTACTATGGAGCCAAGTCCATCACGGTAGACCAGAGCGGAAGCTACTACTATGCGAGACAAACCGGAAACAGGAATTTCCAGCTTTACAACAACAACAGCCCATACTACAGCACATCTTCTACCTTTTCAGGCACTGGAAATGCCAAATACTACATTGATGTGTACTGGGGCGCTGAAGTTACCTGGGATTACTACAAAGAGAAGTTCAGCAGGAACGGATATGACAACAGAGGCTCTAAGATCAATTTTGTAGTTAACAATCCTCAGGTAAATAACAACGCCTACTGGCAAAACGGAACAGCTTCATTCGGTAACAGCAGCAGCGGCACGCCTTTTACCTCTTTGGATGTGGTGGCGCACGAAGTTACCCATGGTGTTACCGGCACCTCTGCCGGCCTGATCTATCAGGGAGAGTCAGGAGCCCTTAATGAGGCATTCAGCGATATCTTCGGAACTTATGCAGAGCACTATGCAAACGTTGGCGATAAGTGGACTGTTGGAGAGTATATTGCCTTCCAACGGTCTATGAGCAACCCTAATCGTCATCGTCAGCCTGATACTTACAGGGGTACTTACTGGGCCAGCACTTCCGGTGGTGATAATGGCGGTGTACACACCAACAGTGGTGTATTGAACTACTGGTACTACCTGACTGCTGAAGGTGGAAGTGGTACAAATGATAATGGCAGTTCGTTCAGCGTAAGTGGTGTTGGCATTGAAAAGGCTGCTCAGATCGCCTACCGCGCGCTAACAAGATATTTGACAGCATCATCCGGTTATTCCGCAGCCAGAACGGCTGTAATCAATGCAGCACGTGACCTCTATGGAAACGGTTCATGCGAGGAGGCTGCGGCTACGGATGCCATGCATGCCGTTGGTGTTGGAAGTGCCTTCAGTGGCAATTGTGGTGGCGGAAATACGTGCGATGCGCTTACCGGGTTATCCGTTTCGCAGATAGGTACTACAAGTGCTACTGTTAGCTGGAATGCAGTTTCAGGAGTAAGTACTTACACGCTTGAGTACAAACCCAGTACCAGTAGCACATACACTACACTGAATGTAAACACCAATAGCAGAACCATTACAGGCTTAACCCCTGGCACAACTTATAATGTAAGAGCCAGATATACCTGCTCTAATGGCACTACTGCTGACTATGTTACAACATCCTTTACCACGAATTCAGATAATCCGGGTTGCAATGCCGTTACAGGTTTGTCTGTGGGTAGCATAACGCAGACATCTGCTTCTGTATCCTGGAATGGTGTTTCGGGGGTGAGTTCCTACACTTTACAATATAAAGCCTCAAGTGCATCATCTTACACCAGTGTAACTGTAAACGGGACCTCCAGAAGCCTTTCAGGGCTTAGCGCTGGTACCGGCTACGATGTAAGAGTACGCTATACTTGTAGTAGTGGTGATCCTTCTGAATACGCCACTACCACCTTTACTACTGACTCTGATGGTGGCGGAGGTTGCGATGGGCTTCCGGCCTGGAGCCAGTCGGCTTACTATGATGCAGGTGACCAGGTAGTATATAACAATAAAATATACGAAGCCCTCTATAACATCTACTACTGGCCTCCAACCTCAGCATACTGGAGAGAGATCGGTCCATGTGGTGGTGGAGGTAGCTGCAACGCCGTGAGCGGACTGGCGGCTTCTCAAATTACCAGCAATTCTGCCCAGATCTCGTGGAATGCAGTATCCGGGGTAAGTAGTTATAACTTTGGTTACAAGAGAAGCTCACAATCTACCTGGACTACTGAAACAGTAAGCTCCAACAGTGAGCCTTTCACCGGACTGGCAGCAAATACTTCATACGACGTGCGCATTAACTACACCTGCTCTAACGGGCAGTCAGCGCCTTACACCACAATCACGTTCACTACCGATGGTGGCAATGGTGGCGGATGTAACGGAGTAGCACCTTATCAGAATGGCCAGGTTTACTATGCGGGAGACCGGGTGGTTTACCAGGGATACTTGTACGAAGCCCAGATCGATGGCATCTACTGGCCTCCATACTACGGCTGGTGGACCAACCTGGGGCCATGCAACGGGGCTACTTCTGCATTTAGTGGCGGAGAACCTCTAGCTGACGGGCTTAACCTTTACCCTAACCCGGCCAGAAGCTATGTAGATATTAAAATTTATAGCCTTCGAAAGGCTAAAGCAGTAAAACTCCGCGTTGTCAATAGTACAGGGGCTACTGTTTACCAACAGCATGTAGAGCTTAATGAGGGCGTAAATGATATCAGAGTAGACCTGAGATCAGTAAAACCCGGCATTTATGTACTCGAACTGGATGGAAATACTAAGAGGTTGCTGGTACAGGAGTAACCCTTTAGGTTGATTAATTTTACGGGTTAGTTTTAGGGGCTGGTTGTATGACCGGCCCCTTCTTTTATGTCTTGACCGGCAAGGGGCTTAATGCTATTCAGTTATGGTACCAGACTCCATGCGCTCATTAACTTTCGGTTGGTAAATTTATTTTTATAATGGTAGCTTACAGAGCTAAATTGCGGCTTTACTAAACTTCCAAAAGTTTGGTAAAGCTTTGCTGTTCTGTAGCATTGGCTGATGTCGTATCAGCTTACTCGGCAAAGGCCTGTAGGTCGAAATTGGCTAGAATGGGCTTCATAAACAACTCAATCCGTTATTGTCTGTTGATCAAAACAACCAGCTAGTACCTTTTACCTACCAATTTTCCGATTCTTTTTCCAGATCTTCCTGGTCAGTGAAGGTTCCTGATTTAACTCTTGCAGATGCTGACCTTACTCTTTTCACTAATGTTGATTTCGTGATAGGCTCACCTTTGGTAGTATAGCCCGCAATGGGGTCAATAGAAGATGAAAGTCCCTTCTCAATAATCTTTAGATAGGCATTCAATAATTCTTCATCATCTATCCTGTCGATCAATTTGTGAAGTGACTCCTTTAGTTTTACAGTTAACATAGGCAAAATGCTTTCTACAAAATAATGATTACTTAACAATTTTAGATCATTAAAAAGAGTTAAATTAAACTTCTTTTTACGACTTGTGATTGAGGTATTCCCATACGGCATGAGATTCAGTGCCTGGGAATCGAACCGATGCTAACAAACTTAGCCAATCGTTGCGTGTTTTACCAAATAACCATTCCGCCATGATCCTGGCAAATCTCCACGACAACCAAACACGTTTTCATTGCCCTTTATATTTTCTCATAAAAATCGGAGCATTGAAGCCTCTTAAAATGTTTTTTTATTTAAAAATGGGCATATTCGTGTTCATTATTTGAGCATGCGCATTTTAATCAGCTTTATATTATTTGTTGTTGTACACACGGCTTACGGCCAGGTAGGTTTAGCCAAGAGGGCTTTAAAGCAACTGGAAAAAGGCAAGTGGGTCAAGTCGGCCGCTTTGGTGGATAAGGCTTTGGAGAAAGATAGCTTACTTCCGGCCTCTTTGTACGCAAGATCCAGGGTGCTCATTGATACCGCAAATAAACGCCCACAAATTGACTCGGCCCATTTTTATATCCTCAAAGCTCGGATAGCCTACGATAGCCTGGGGGAAAAAGCAAAGAGCAAGCACATAAATGCCGGGATCGACAGTACTGCCCTGGAGCAGTTGAAGGTACGGATTGACAGCATAGCTTTTCAAAGGGCACTGGAAACAAACACTGAGGCAGGTTTTATATATTTTTTAGCCAATTATAATACTTCCATGCAGGTTCCAAAAGCCAGAAGCCTGCGCAATGCGCTGGCCTACGCCTCGGCCAAAGCAGAAAATACCTATAAAAGCTACCAGCTCTTTATGGAAAAATACCCGGATGCCGAACAGGTAGAGGAGGCCAGGCAGCGGTACGAAAAGCTCTATTTCAGCAAAAGCACGGCTGATGGGAAGTTGATGAGCTACCTCAAATTCCTGAAAGAAAACCCTGATACACCATACCGCACGGAAGCCGAAGTGAATATTTACGAGGTGATGACGGCCGATAACCATGCTGACAGTTATTTTAATTTTATCAAACAGTTTCCCCGAAGCCGGGTAAGGCCGAGAGCGGTTGATTTTTTGTATCATGTGCTTAAAGAGCAAGGGAAGTACCTTCCAAAATCTATGGTAACAGATTCCCTGGCAAGGGTCATCATTCTGGAAGGCCGTACATTCATTCCCATCATGGACAACAGGATGTATGGGTTCATGGATACGTATGGTAATGCCATAATCCCACCGGCCTTTGCGGGTATTTTTGAAACAGAGCTTTGCGGTGGCATTGACCGTGATTATTTGCTTGCCGGTGATAAAATAATTGCCCCTGATAATGCAGTGATCTATGAGGGTAGGTACGATCAGGTCACCAACCTGGGCTATGGTTTGTTAAAAGTTGGCCATGACGATAAAACAGGCATGGTTCACAAATCGGGCAGAATCGTATTGCCTGTTGAATATCAGGATGCACGGCTTATCAAAGGAGCATTGATAGCTTTCAAAAAGAACGATCTGTGGGGTTTAAAAACTGTTTCGGGCAGGCAAATAACTGGCAGCAGTTATACCGACATTCTATCTCAGGGGGCATTCATCATCCTGGAAAAAGAAAACCTGATATATGTAAAAAATTTAAACTCATTGGTGGTTTCCGTGGATAACCAAAAGTTTGATCATGGGAAACCTTATGAAGATTTCGAACTGATAAATGATAACCAGATCTGGATGAGTGCAAAAGGAGGCGAAACCATAATAGATGCAAGGCTCAATGAGATCATACCTTTTGCTGACCAGAAAATTAAAATATTAAAGAAAGGTTTTCTGATCGATAAGCAAGGCCAGTTCTACGTGCTGAATGAAAATTACCGGCCGATAGATAAGGAGCCTGCCTTTAAGGCCAGCATAAATGAAGCCTGGGTAGCATTAAAGAATAAAGAAAACTGGCTACTCTATGATATGGACAACTATACCTTGCGAGGCAGGAACCTGGATTCCCTGAGTTTAATGGGGGACGCCTATGCAGTAATGTATAAAAATGATTCTGTTGCTGTAGTTACAAGGGAAAAACCGTTGCTTTTGTCCGCGAATGAAAAAGTCACTTTGCTCTCGTCCTTAAATGCTGCGCAATACCTCATTGTGGATGATGGAAGGAAAAAGAGTATTTACAATCAACTGGGGCAGCGGGTTTTCAGTGGCTCTTTTGATGAAGCTAAAGCACTGGGGCCTCATTATATTATAATCTCACAGCGAGGCAGGAAGGGTATACTATCCGACAGTGCAGAGGTGTTGCTCCGAACAGAATATGATGCCATAGCCAACTATCAGGATGGTTTTGTTTCTTTGCTTCGCAATAAGAAATTTGGACTTTATAATAAGGAAAGAGGCGTATTTATACCCGCGGAGTATGAGAAAAATGTACACCGCTATAATAACGAAGTTTTTATTGCAGCAAAAAAGGAAAGGCTGGGCCTGATCAGTAAAGAAAACAAACAACTTTCCGATTTTACCTATGATGATGTCAGGTACTGGAGCGATAGTGTAGCGCTGGTTAAAACCGGATACCAGTGGTCGCTTTTCAATCTCAAATCACAGCAAATTATTGACGAAGGAATAAAAACCCTGCAAATCGTAGGTCAGGCAGCAGGGGAGCAGATGGCTATCGTACTCAGGGAGTCTGGCTATGGCGTGCTGGGCAGTATACGGGGCCAGATAATTTCAGCAACCTACAATGATGTGATCAATGTGGGCACTGAAACGGAACCAGTATTTTTTGCCGAAAAAAATATTGCTGAGGCCGGTCTGTATGTAGTGATCTATTACGATAAAGATGGGAATCCCATCCGCAAGCAAACCTTTGAAACCGAAGATTATCCGCTGATATATTGTGACAACTGATTGTATCTGAACATGGGGCTATTCCGTTCTATTTTGTTAATATTGTGCGTATTGGATATACCCACTTACTCCTCTTAAACTAGAAATTTATCTGACAAATGAAAAAATTATTGCTGTTTGTACTCATTCTCAATCTGGGAGCTGTTGCCGAAGGACAAACTCAAAAACCAAAGCTTGTGGTCGGAGTCATTGTCGACCAGATGCGCCAGGAGTACCTGAGCCGTTTTGAGGCCAGATTTGGAGCAGACGGTTTTAACAAGCTAACCAGAGATGGGTACGCTTTTAAAAACGCACATTTCAATTATGTGCCCACCTATACAGCACCGGGACACGCCTCGGTTTACACCGGCTCCACACCCGGTATTCATGGCATCATTGGCAATAACTGGTACAATAAAGAGTTGAAAGACATGGTTTATTGCACCGATGATAATACACAACATACCGTAGGTAGTAGCTCTGCACGTGGTAAAATGTCGCCGCACTATCTGCTCTCAACAACAATCACCGATGAGCTCAGGTTGTTTACAAAAAAACAGTCTAAAGTAATAGGTGTTTCGATCAAAGACAGGGGTGCAATTTTTCCTGCCGGCCATCTGGGAGAGGCCTATTGGTACGATAAAGAAACAGGTGATTTTATAACCAGTACCTATTACAAAGAAAAGCTTCCTGCCTGGGTAGAGAAGTTTAACAATAAGAAACGGGCAGATCATTACCTGTCTCAGCTATGGGAACCCCTATATGATATTAAAACCTACATCGCCAGTGACCCGGATAAATCAAAGTATGAAATGCCGATAGGTGACCGTGACGCGGTTTTTCCTTACGATCTATCCAAAAATAAAGGCAATTATGAAAGCTTGGCAGCTACACCGTTTGGCAATGACATACTTGCCGAGCTGGCCCTGGCAGCCATTGAAGGGGAGAAGTTGGGTAAAAGCGAGTACACCGATTTCCTTGCGGTTAGCTTCTCGTCTACTGACTACATAGGTCATGATTTTGGCCCCTATTCTATTGAGCTTGAAGATACCTACCTGAGGCTGGATAAAAACATTGCGCAGTTGATCGCTACCCTTGATCAAAAAGTAGGCAAAGGCAATTATGTCATATTTCTCACGGCAGACCATGCGGTGGCTGAAGTGCCTCAATATCTGATAGATAATAAGGTGCCGGCCGGTTATTTTACTGAGGACGTAGAGAAGAAAGTGGAAGAAGCCTTAAGCTCAAAATACGGAGAAGGAGACTGGGTCGAAAATTTCAGTAACCTGCAGGTTTTCTTTAACAGGGCGCTAATGCTTGAGAAAAAGGTACCGCTGCACGAAGCCCAGGAGTTTATTGCCCATTACCTGATGCAGTTGGAAGGAGTGGCAGAGAGCTACCCTGCCTATGCTATTAATTGGATGGATTATGGAGCCGAAGGTATCAAAGGACTTTTGGCAAGAGGCTATCATCAGAAAAGATCTGGCGACGTATTGTTCAGTCTTCAGCCCGGCTGGTTCAGAAGCTGGGATAAAACAGGTACTACACACCATTCTGCATTTACCTACGATACCCATGTGCCTATGCTATGGTATGGGGCAGGTATCAAAAAAGGGGAATCTTACCGGTATCATCCGGTTACCGATATAGCACCTACGCTTTCCATGATGTTGGGCATCAAACTTCCAAGTGCGGCTACCGGGCAACCTATATTGGAGCTTTTGGAGGAGTAGTTCAATCACGAAGACGCTACACCTGCTTTGTTCAAAAAAAAATGCAAATAGGCTGTACGAGTCGATTGATCAAATGAAATCGTCCAAAGGTTAAAATTGTAATACATTTTTACCCGCTTGTATTCAAAAAATGGCGGAAATGATAGCGTTTATATTCTAATCATTAAATTAGCCGCTCGTGTGCAAACGTTTACGAACATTAAACCAATAATATGCAAGAGCAATTTAGTAATCGCTGGGGTATAGTACTGGCCTCCTTGGGTATGGCCATAGGGGCGGGTAATCTTTGGCGGTTTCCACGGCTTGCCGGTCAGTATGGCGGCTCATTCCTTATCCTCTGGATTGTTTTCCTGTTAATCTGGTCTATCCCGTTATTGATGGCCGAGTTTTCCATAGGTAAAAAATATAAGCTAGGCGTAATCGGCTCGTATGGAAAAATAGGAGGGAAGGGTATGACATGGGGAGGCTTTTTTATTACCCTCTGTACGTTGGGTATTGCCTTTTACTATGCTATAGTTACAGGATGGGCATTGCAGTACCTTGGACTTTCAGCTCAGAACCTATGGGCTTTTGTTGGTGGAGGCAACACTATTGCCGACGAACTAGCTGCTAACCCTGCATACCTGGATCAATACTGGGACACAATTGCCAATAACAATATATGGACTATAGTTTTGTACATACTTGCCGTTATCGTTGGCATCTTCGTGCTTATTAAAGGGATTCAGAATGGTCTTGAAAAAGCCAATAAAATCCTGATTCCTACTTTATTTGCACTTCTGCTCGTGATCACCATTATGGCTCTGAATATGAAAAACGGGTATAAAGGGCTTGAATATATGTTCTTTATTGATTTCAGGCACTTTTCAAACCCGACAATCTGGATTGAGGCGCTATCCCAATCTGCCTGGTCAACCGGGGCAGGCTGGGGATTGATCATGACCATATCATCTTATTCCCGTAAGAGTGAGGATGTAGTATTAAATACCTTCATTGGCGGCTTTGGTAACAATACCGCCTCGTTGATGGCAGGAATGGCAATTTTACCGGCAGTTTTTGCCCTGGCAGCCAGCGAAGGAGAGGCGATCTCCTATCTGCAAAGCGGCAATCAGGCACTGACATTTACCATCATACCAAAGCTGTTTGCTACAGTCAGCGGTGGAGCCATACTTTCTTTTATATTTTTTCTCGCCTTCTTTCTCGCAGCTTTCAGTTCTTTGTTGCCCATGCTTGAGCTGTTTATCAGTAACCTGAGAGATATGGGCATCACTAGGACATCCGCAGCGATAAGGACCGCCGCTTTCTGCATTGTTTTTGGTTTTCCTTCCGCCTACTCGCTAGACTTCTTCAACAATCAGGATTGGGTTTGGGGTATTGGTCTTATTGTTTCGGGACTGCTCATTATTGTCGCTGTTCTCCGGTATGGTGTTTCCAAATTTAAAAGGGACTACATCGATACGGATTCAGACTTTAATGTCCCTTCAAAGTATTTTGCAATTGCCCTGATCTTTAACGTGTTTTTTGGGGTTATCCTCATATATTGGTGGATGTCTCAGGGCTATTCCAAAAATCCATGGTTCGATGAAAATGGAAACTGGAATATTTTTGATGTGTATAGCAATGCATCAATTATTACCCAGTGGGGCCTTGTTATCATCGCAGGATTGCTTTTAAACAAATATTTGTACAACACCTTTGTAAAAAACAAGTCATGAGTACAGCAGCTGTTATTTCCATGATACTTATAGTAGGCACTGTAGTGGGTGGCTTCATTTTCTTTCTCAGGCTGGCCATGAAAAAGGAGGCTGACAGAAAAAAAAAGTACCGGCTGACACAATAATTTTATTTTAACTGTTATTGACTGAATAGCAGTTTGTTACATGAAATTTTTCAGGGTATATCAGGTTTGGATGAGGTATTCTTACATTGGAAATCGCCTCTTTTTTTCTAACTTATGGCTTCAACCATTAAACCTAAACCCAAATGAAAACAAAAACCAAACACTGGAAAGTGGTGTTACCCATTTTCCTATTCTCAATTTCTATGGCTTTTGCTCAAACCCCCACGGAGAAGCAAAAGATCAGTAGCCGGTACGACAAAGCCCGCCTTTCGGAATTACAGAAAGAATATAGCCAAAAGGCTTTGACGGCAAAGCAGAATGCTCTACAAATGGCAGCCCAAAAAGGCTGGGAAGTACTAAAGTCCAACGGAGATGGTTCATTTGATGAATTAATAGCCGTTTCGAAGGATGGCAGGCCTATTTACTACACAGTGTACAACGTAAGTGCGGCACGTTCAACCAGAGCCAATCACCTTCACTCTGGCGGAACCCTCGGGCTTAACGTAAACGGACAAAACATGACTGCCCATGTCTGGGACGGTGGCCCAACGAGACCTACTCACCAGGAATTTGATGGTGCAGGCGGTACCAACAGGGTGACCATTAATGATGGTGTTACTGCCCTGAATGGCAACAGCTTCCATGCCCAGCATGTTACAGGTACCATTGTTGCGTCAGGTGTTCAGGCCAATGCCAAGGGTATGTCGCCACATGCCAAGGCACTGACCCATGAATGGAACAATGACCTTTCAGAAGCTACCGCGGAGGCCGCAGATGGCATGCTTCTTTCAAACCATTCCTACGGTTACAGGGCCAGTCTGATACCTGACTGGTATTTCGGTGCATACATTGCTGAGTCAAGAGACTGGGATAACCTGATGTATAACTCACCATATTATCTCATGGTCGTAGCAGCAGGTAATGATGGTAACGACAACTCTTCGAACGGTGCACCTCTTAATGGAAACTCTGCTTTTGATAAGCTTAGCGGACACTCTACATGTAAGAACAATATGGTAGTTGCCAATGGGCAGGATGCCAATGTGGCTTCAGATGGTACGCTGAACAGTGTTACAATAAACAGCAGCAGTAGCGAAGGCCCTACGGATGACCTGAGGATAAAGCCGGATATTACCGGAAATGGTACAAGCGTGTATTCAACATATGATAACAGTGATGTTGCCTATAACTCAATCACCGGTACATCCATGGCATCACCCAATGTGACAGGTACACTGCTGTTGTTGCAGCAGCATTATAACAATGTCAATGGGAATTTTATGCGTGCGGCATCCCTTAAAGGTCTGGCGCTTCACACCGCTGATGATGCAGGTATTGCAGGGCCTGATGCTGTATACGGATGGGGCTTGCTGAATGCCAAGGCTGCTGCCCAGGCTATTACTGCCAATGGTACTGCTTCGCGAATAGAGGAGCTTACGCTAAGTGCAGGCCAGTCATACTCTATCACGGTCAACTCAGATGGCACAAGTCCGCTGTTGGCCTCAATTTCCTGGACAGATCCGGCAGGTACTGCCAACACCGGTACTGCTAACCTTACTACACCTGTATTGGTCAATGACCTGGACATCAGGGTTACCAAAGGAGGTACAACCTACAATCCTTACCGTCTCACGGGAGTAAACTCAAATGGCACCGGCGATAATAATGTTGATCCATATGAGAGAATTGACATATCAGGAGCAAGCGGTTCCTATACCATTACTGTTACTCATAAAGGATCGCTTTCAGGTGGTAGCCAGGATTATACGCTGATCGTAACGGGTGTTGCCGGTGCTGTAAGCTGTACGGCTACTGTCCCTACAGGACTTGGAGCATCAAATATTGGTTCTTCATCAGCTACAGTAAGCTGGAATGCCGTGCCCGGAGCTACCTATGATGTAAGGTATCGTCAGACAGGCACTTCCACCTGGACTACAAATGCTGTTTCAGGTACTTCTGCCAGCATCACTGGTCTTTCGCCGCTTACTCAGTATGAAGCTCAGGTGAGAAGTAAATGTAGTGATGGTACTACTTCAGCTTACAGCAGTTCTGTAACCTTTACTACCACGGACGTACAACTAAACTATTGTTCATCAAATGGCAATAGCGTGGTAGATGAATACATCAGTAATGTAACTGTGGGGTCAATCAATAATAACTCGGGAGCAGGCAGCGGAGGTTATACAGATTTTACGGCCATTTCAACTAACCTGAGTAAAAATACCTCTTATACTATTTCTGTGACGCCTACCTGGACAGGCACACTATACAACGAAGGGTATAGTGTATGGATTGATTATAACCGGGACGGAGATTTTACAGATTCAGGTGAGCAGGTATGGACGCAGGCTGCTACACAAAACTCACCGGTTGGCGGAAGCTTTACCGTGCCGGCAGGAGCTACGAATGGAGCCACAAGAATGCGTGTTTCTATGAAGTACAATGGCATACCTACTTCATGTGAAAGCTTTAGTTATGGAGAAGTTGAGGATTATACTGTGAACATACAGGCAGGAAGCGGAGATACTCAGCCTCCTACCGCACCGGGTTCACTGACTGCCTCAGGTGTTACCACAACAAGTGCTACACTAAGCTGGACTGCATCTACGGATAATGTGGGAGTAACCGGTTATGATGTCTATTTAGGAAGCTCCCTCGTTGGTACCACAGCAACTACCAGCTATAATCTTACAGGTCTTACTGCTTCAACTTCATACACTGCTTCGGTAAGAGCGAAAGATGCTGCCGGGAATCAGTCAACGGCAAGTTCAGTAAGTTTTACCACTCAGACCCCTGTCACCTACTGTACCTCGGGCGGTAATAGTGTTAACTATGAGTGGATAGACCTTGTGGCTGTAGGATCAATTAATAATGCTACAGGTGCCAATGGCGGATATGGCAATTTCACGAGCCAGAGCACTAATCTTACCCGTGGAGGTTCCCATACCATTAACTTTAGCGCAGGTTTCTCAGGCTCCAGCTATACTGAATACTGGAAAGTATGGATTGACCTTAACCAGGATGGAGACTTTGCTGACTCGGGAGAAGAAATGGTGAGCGGATCATCAAGCAGCAGTGGTACGTTGTCGGGCACACTGAATATACCATCATCGGCGGCATTGGGAACTACCCGAATGAGGGTGTCTATGAGATATAATGCGGCACCTCCATCATGTGGTGCTTTCACCTACGGAGAGGTTGAGGATTATACCGTAAATATTACCAACACATTGGCCAATACAGCTTTCGCTAACTTAAGAAATGCTGAAGAACTTGGTAATGAAGGACCAAAGGCATATTTCGTAGCTACGCCAAACCCTGTAAAAGATATGGTAGAAATAGCCATAGCAGATGAAGCGAAAGGCTATAGCCTCAAAATGATGACGTTAACAGGCGTTGTTATCGAAGAGATAGAGTCAGTAGGTTCGAATGTGCGGATTAATATGTCAAGGCTTCCTCAGGGAGCGTATATCATTTCCATGAAAACGGAAAGAGAAGTGATCAACAGCAAGATCATTAAAGAGTAAATACACCCACATTAAAAAAGAGAGGGGCTGTACCGGAGGAGTGTACAGCCCCTCTCTTTTTATTTTTCTACAGTAGGAGACTGATTAACCACAATGGCTATTTGATTGCCATCAGGGTTAATATCGAGGCGGCTTATACCTGATAAGCCAAATTCAGAAAGATCCGCCACTTTTACCCAGTCTTTATCAAAGGCAGCATGAAATTTATATAGAATGCTGTCGCTGCCCATGAATAACGTACCATCGGGTGCCCAGCATATATCTTCCGACCCATTGACCACATTAATGATCTTTCTTGTGGTACCCGCCACGGGCTCATAAGATTTGATTTGCCATGGTTCCTGAGCTTTGCTTATAAAACTTAGAAGAGAAGTATTTGGGATCAGGTGCAATGATCTTCCTATATTATTATGCCTGGGCAGGCATTCGCCTTTCTGAACGTTACAGATATACAGCGTGGGAGGTTCACCAAGTACAAATGCAGCAATGGTATTTTGATCCAACCAACAATGGTAGCCTATTTTCAACCCTGTTATTAATACCTTCGGCTCCTGAGTAGTATGATCATACCTGTATAATAATTGTAATCCACTGGTATCCAGTCTTATACAGGAAAAATCCTGGCTGCCGGGAATAGGCGTTGGAGAGTACTCGCTCCCGCCATCGGTCCAGGTAAGCCAGCTCCATGAGTATTCCTGAAACTCTACCTGGGCTACATCAGTTTGTCCATTACGCGTTGATACATAGTACATGGAGCCGTCTGGTAAAAAATGAGGTTGATTGTCGTACCCCGGATTTTGATAAGTGACATTAAACGGCTCCGAAACCGAGTAGTTGGTGCCATCCTGGTTCAGGTCAAATACATATATCTCAGTATCATTTTGAGCTACGCTGATTGTAGTAATGAGAAAGGGTGCAGTTAGAAAGAACAGAAGTTGAACTTTAGAAATTTGTATCATCAGAATAGGTGTATAGTTAGATTGAATGGGGACTTCAATTTACATCATTTTACACATGATACCATCTCTTTTGGCCAATAATTGTGGTTTTTGGCCAGTTCTCACTTAAGTTCTTTCACTATAGAAATATGTTGCTATTCATCTTTCAATGAATCGACAGGGTTTCTTAGAGCAGAGTGTATTGACTGCCAGCTAATAGTACTCAGAGCTATCAATACACATACGACGGCAGCCACAATAAATACTCCCGGACCAATTTCCATCTTATAAGCAAAGCCATTGAGCCAGCTGTTCATTGCAAACCAGGAAACCGGAATACCAATAAGCACAGCCACAAAGAAGAGTCTGATGTAATCTTTTGATAAAAGGGTAACTATGCTGAACAATGATGCACCCAGAACTTTTCTGATGCCGATCTCCTTGGTTTTTAGGGCTGTAGTATAGGTGGTAAGGCCAAATAAACCCAGGCAGGCAATCAGGATGGCAAGGCCTGAGAACACCGTAAAAATATTTCCGAACAGAACATCTGCCTCGTATTGTCGGTTGAAGCTGTCATCCAGGAAGCTGTAAATAAACGGACGGTGAGGAACCAGTTGCGACCAAAGTTGTTCCAAATCGGCAAGCGTTGCGGCCATTCCTTCCGGTGCTATTTTTAAAGAAAATCGTCGCAGTGAATTTGAAGGCGCATAACGAATAGAAAGCGGCTCTACTTTATCGTGAAGTGATTTGTAATTGAAGTCCTTTACCACACCTACAACAGTACCTTCACGTCCCCACTGAGAGAATTTTTTGCCGATTACATCCTCCATGTCTGAATATCCATACAATCTGGCTGCAGCTTCATTGATGAGCAGTGCTTTTGTGGTATCTGATGGAAAAGCATCGGAAAAAGCTCTGCCAGCGACTGTTTCTATCTCATAGGTAGGAACAAAATCCGGGTCTATTTCATAGATACCAGGATTGTGCACTATCATTTCCCCACTCGCTGACTCTATGCTTGTACCGGCATTGGGGAGGAAGGCACCGGGAACAGCTCTGGATGCACTGACCTTATTTACTTTTGGGTGTTTGCCCAGTTCTGTTTTAATAGATTCCACCTGCTCCTGAATCCGGGCATCCCACCCGAAATCAATAACCAGCATTTGATCTTTAGCAAAACCCATGTCGAGTGTACGAAGAAGTCTGAGCTGAGAGAAAACTACAACCGTGCCGACGATGAGAGACATAGAAAGTGCAAATTGAAATACTACCAGTGCTTTTCTTAATAAAATGCCTCCGGATGAAGATTTGAATCTGCCTTTTAACACCTGGCTGGATTTGAATTTAGCAAGTACCCAGGCAGGGTAACTACCTGCAAATAAGCCAACAAAAATCACCGATCCGGTAAATATGGATATAAACTGCCAGGAAAGCAGATCGGAGAAGTATAATGCTTTGCCAGATAGTTCTCTGGTGAATGGTAGTACAAATGCAGCTAATACCACTGCAAGCAGGGCGGCCAGCCAGGTCAGCATGATTGATTCTAAAAGGAATTGGGCCATGAGTGAATATCTTTGTGCTCCAATTGCCTTCCTTACACCAATTTCCTTTGCCCTTTCCATGGAACGCGCGGTAGAAAGATTCATGAAATTGATGCAGGCGATAAGCAGAATAAAACCAGCTATAAATGAAAAGATATAAATGTTGGTATAGCTTCCTGTTGTTCCCGGCTGCCTTGCAGCCCTGGAGTGAAGATAGGCAGCAGACAACGGCTCAAAAGCAATCGTATTATCTGACTTGTACCAATCCGGGCCATTGTGCTCAATAAAACCAGGTATTTTACTCTCCAGGGATTCGATGTGGGTGTTCTCCTTAAGAAGGAAATAAGTATAAAAATCTACATATCCCCACGAGTCAAATATCTCGGGTCTCCAGTTTTGAAATGTTGTCATGGAGATCAACCCGTCAAAAGTGAAATGAGTGTTGGACGGCACATCTTCCATAACCCCTGTAACTATAAAGGTCTCGGTTTGGTCTATGTTAATGGTCTTGCCCATTGGGTCTTCATAGCCGAAATACTTCATAGCCGTGCTTAGTGTAAGCACAATGCTATTGGGTTCCTTCAAAGCCGTTTTTGGATTTCCGGAAATGAGGTTCCAGCTAAAAACTTGAAAAGCAGAAGAGTCCGCAAAAACCATATTGTCCTCTTGAAATCTTTTACTGCCATACTGAAAGAGTAATTGAGAGGGGCTCGTAAAACGGAAATAACCTTCTATTTCAGGAAACTCAGCCTGCAATGCAGGGCCTACAGGTGCGCTGCCCCAGACCTGGAAGTCTTCCGGCGAAGGAGGAGGCAGGCTGCCGGGATTTTCAGCATTTCTATAGGTATGCAATATTCTGTAAATACGGTCAAAATTTTTATTGTAGCGGTCATAAGACAGCTCATCGTTAACATAAAGTAAAATGAGCAGGCAGCAAGCTATGCCTATTGCCAGGCCGGCAATGTTTATTACAGAAAAGGCTTTTTGCCTCAGTATATTTCTTACGCCTACTTTGATATAATTTTTAAACATGCCGTACTGGTTTAGTTGATCACTTCCGGATAATGGACGGATGATGCCTGGCCTGAAGAGTCGGGCTACATCTTTGGTAAAGTTCCATCGTGCCGTTTTTGAGCCCTTTACCACGGTGTCAGCCTCAAACCTTTCGATCAGATCGCCTTCGATATCTTCCAGGTAGTCTGGGTGGCAGTACCAGCGCAAAAAGCGACTCGGCCAATGTGGAGGAGTTGGGTTATCAGTTTGATTCATCATTTGTTTAAGGAAAAATTAGGAATAGCTTCCCAAAGGCTAAGTCGCTGCTCTTTAACTTCGGTCAGTACATTTTTGCCATAAGCAGTCAACGAAAAATAGCGTTTGCGCTTCCCGCCCCGCATATTAGTGGCTTCCCCAAATTGTGAAGACAAGTATCCCTTTTTCTCAAGACGCCTCAATACCGTTTGCAAAGCGCCTATACTCACCTTTCGATTCAATCGGGTTTCCATTTCGTCAATAATAGCCACTCCATAGGCTTCATCAGCCAAAATGGCCACCGTCAACATTACGATTTCTTCAAATTCCCCGAGATGATGTTTGCTCATATTAATATATTTTACTCAAATGTAGTTAAAATTCTTATGTGTGAAAGAAATGAACAGAAATATTATTCTTAAATGTAGTTTTTATTAATAAGCAGGATGAGGATTCCTGCTTATATTATTCTATTCATCTTTAAGACACTCAACTGGATTAGTAAGTGCTGCTTTTATGGTTTGGATGCCAACGGTAAGCCAGGCGATGACCAATGATGAAAGTGCAGCTAATCCGAACAACCACCATTTTAACTGGACGTGATAGGCAAAATCACTCAGCCAGTTTTCGGCCAGCATGTAACTCACTGGTAAAGCTATAACTATTGATGCAAGCACCATCTTGGTAAAGTCGTTTGACAATAAGGCAATGATCCTGAAGCTACTGGCGCCCAGTACTTTTCTCACCCCGATTTCTTTTTGCCTCCTTTCTGCTGTAAATGCTGCCAGACCAAATAAACCGAGACACGATATAATGATAGCAACTCCTGCAAAGAACCTTGATAAAGTGGAGATTCTCTGCTCAGCAACGTATTGTGCCTGATAATTCTGGTCGAGAAATTCATATTCCAGAGTATAACCGGAGTTAAATTTGTTGTAGAAAGATTCGATAGCAGAGATGGTTTCGCCTATCTGCTTACTATCAATTTTTATGAAAACATTCTGGAGAAATCCTGTATCAAAATGGAATAGCATGGGCTCTACCATACTATGCAATGAGGAATAGTGAAAATCTTCAACCACGCCGATTATTTCTTTTTCTTCGCCCCACATAATAACCGTTGTACCAATAGGGCTCTCAATTCCCATAGCTTCTATGGCTGTTTCATTAAATATGATCTTTGATTTTTCTGAATCGACATGATCAGAGAAGCTCCTCCCCATGGCCAGTTGGATGCCAAGAGTCTCCAGAAACCCATGATACACACGTGCCTGTTCAAAGCGGATAATTTGATCAGGATCTTTCCCGGCCAGCTCACACCGGTAGTGAATGACCCACTGGAGACAATGGAATGGGAAGTGCAGGAAGCTTCGATTACGCCCGGGACCTGCTTAAGCTCATTCAAAAAAACGGGTATGTTTTCAACGGCCTTGCCTTCTATAGGCACTTTAAGTACGTTAGTCCTGTCATATCCCAGATTTTTGGTCTGTGCAAAGTCGATTTGCTGGTACACTACCAGCACACTTACGATCATGATTATGGATAATGCAAACTGGAACACCACCAGTCCCTTTCTGATCCATACCTCTCCGAAAGAAGCATTGAGTTTGCCTTTTAAAATATTGATGGGCCTAAATCCGGAAAGATAGATAGCCGGATAGCTCCCTGCCAATATCCCCGTGATAAGTGTAATGCCTGATATAATACCAACAAGCTTCCAGGTAAGCTGGAGGGAAATGGATTTGCCTGTCAGTTCGTTGAATTGAGGAATGACCATGTAAACCAGGACCAGGGCAATGATCAATGCTGTTACAGACATGATGATGGCCTCACCCATAAACTGACTAAATAGTCCGCCTCTTTTTGCCCCAAGCGTTTTTTTGACCCCAATTTCTTTAAGCCTTCTGGATGCTCGGGCGGTGGTCAAATTCATAAAATTGATACAAGCGATCAAAAGTATGAAAATACCGATAACAGAAAACAACGTTACATAAGTGATCCTGCCGCCTGTGAGGACGCCATTTTGATAATTGCCATGCAGATAAATGTCAGAAAATTTTGTCACGAAAGCCGTTACATTACTTCCTTCGTCTTTCTGCTTAATGAAGTTTGCCAGCTTTTTATTCAACTGCTTTACATCAGCCCCTTTGGACAGTTCTGCATAGGTATAGCTGTTGAAATTTCCCCAGTGCATACCGTCACTATCCAGGTTATCTTTGAAGATGGCAAATGGAAGAATGAAATCGAATTGGTCCGTTGAATTATCGGATAGATCGTATAGTATGCCTGAAACTTTTGCCTGACCTTTAAAGTGCAATAGGTTCCAGTCTACGGATTTGCCTATGACATCTAAAGAGCCGAACAGCTTTAGCGCCAGCGATTCGGTCATCACTATTGAGCTTTTGTCATCCAACACCTGTTCAGGATCACCAGATCTGAGCTTAAAGCTGAAGAGGTTGAGGTAATCTTTGCCTGAAAATTTTCCTTTGGCTTTGATCTTTTCCTTACCGGCGGATAGTGCAAAATTATTGCCAAACCAGTCCATATCAGTATCCTCTACGGCTGTAACTACTTCCGGCACCTCGTTAGCCAGTGCTTCTGCCAGTATTCCCGGGGTGGGAGGGGCAGTCCTTACGGAACCATTCTCTTCATGGTTTAGATAAACCTGATAAAGCTGCTCATCTTTTTCATGGAATTTGTCCATGGCAAGCTCGTCGGCTATCCAGAGAAAGATTAGCAGTGTACAAGCCAGTCCGCTGGATAAGCCGGCTAAATTGATTAAAAATGAACTCTTATATCTGATAAAAGTCCGGTAACTAAGTTTAAAGTTGTGTTGTACCATAATAAATAGTTTTGAGTTTGACCTGTTTTTTTTCATAGCAAATGGTCTTAGGTACTTAAATACCTGGTACCAATAATTGACCTTGGCCCGCAGCACTGACCTTTGCGCTGCAGTGTGATAAAATTTCTCCTCCAGGTCGCCCAGCACTTCCTCGGCAAGTTCCTCTTTCAGGAACCAGAGTAGTAAGCGGCAGGCAAGCTTTGGAGGGACTGTTTTGTGCTTCGGTGGCATATCCGTTGGCTTTATTCTGACTGCAGATTTTTTACAGGATTAAGTAAAGCCGCTTTAATTGTACGATAGCTTACAGTGACCATAGTTACCGTAATAGCTGCAAGGCCGGCAAGACCGAATACCCACCAGGACATTTCAATTTTATAGTCATAGGCATGCAGCCAGTTGTTGAGCAGATAATAAGCAATTGGCGTTGCAATAAGGCATGCGACAACCACCGGATAGATGAAATTTAAAGAAAGCATCCTCCAGAGACTAACTATTGGTGCTCCCAATACTTTTCTGATACCTATTTCCTTGGTTCGTTTCTCAGTGATGAAAGAGACCAATCCAAACATGCCAAGGCAACTGATAAAGATGGCCAGGACGGCAAAAATGGAAACCAGCTGACCTGCCCGCTCTTCTGCACGGAACTTGGCATTGTATTCCATATCCACGAAACTGTAATTAAACGGTGCAGATGGAACAATATCTTTGATTACCGACTCCAGCCTTGTCAATGCTTCCGCAACAGTCAGGTCAGGATTAAGCCGGACAAACATATAAGGCAATTCATTGTTGGACAGGAACATGATAGCTGGTCTTGGTGCCTGAAAGGGATCACCTTTGATCATATCCCTGACCACACCTACAATCGTGAATTTATTGCTGCCAAAATAATCTTTGGAGAAATGTATTTCCGACCCAACCGCGTTTTCCAGTCCCATAAGCTTTTTGGTCGATTCTGTAATGATTACGGACCTGGAAACATCAGTGGTAAGATTTTTATCAAAATCCCGTCCTTCGGACACTTCCCAACCAATGGTTTTGCCATAATCATAATTTACAAGTATGGTATTAAAAGAGGGGTCAAACGATGGGGCTTTTCCCTCCCAATCAAAACCATTGTTGTTGCCTAAAGTGTTGGTGATGGGGTAATTCGCTTCGCCAACTTCCATTACAGCTCCTGATTTCTTCAGCGCATTGCTGAGCGTTTCGTATTTTCCATAGATTTCCCCGGACCTTTTAGGAATTACCAATAGGTTGGCCTTTGAATATCCCGTTGGGCGGTTTTTTGCATGTTGTACCTGTTGATACACTACAAAGGTTCCACTGACGAGCAGTATGGAAATAGTGAACTGAAATATCACCAGTGTTTTTCGAAGCAAAGCTCCCTTTTTACCGGAGCTGAAACCACCTTTTAGTGACTTAACGGGGTTGAGCGCTGAGAGGTAAAACGCAGGGTAACTGCCGGACAGCATGCCGGTGATCAGCGAAATGGTGAACCCGATAAACCAAAACCATAGGTTGGTTGAAGGGAATGCTATTTCTTTGGAAGCAATGTTGTTAAACCAGGGGAGGACAAGTAC
Organism: Fulvivirga ulvae; assembly: GCF_021389975.1. NCBI lineage: Bacteria > Pseudomonadati > Bacteroidota > Cytophagia > Cytophagales > Fulvivirgaceae > Fulvivirga > Fulvivirga ulvae. The sequence continues at coordinate 1,102,032 of NZ_CP089981.1, read as the reverse complement.
TGCAATGGCTGTGGCTATTAAAAAACTTAAAAATGACAGCAGGAATGCTTCGATTAAGAACAGACTCATTAGCTGTAAGCGTTGAGAGCCGAGGCTTTTCCTTATTCCTATTTCTTTTGCTCTCTTTTCAGAAGCAGCAGTACTTAAGTTCATAAAGTTAATACAGGCCAGCGCCAAAATAAAAATGGCTGTGGCACCAAAGAGCCAGATGAATTGAAGCCTTTGGCTGATTACAGGCTGGCCATTTTCGAATTCAGAATGTAAATGCCACTTATCCATCGGGTTAAGGAAAAGATAGCGCTTGCTGTGACCCTCAGTATGTTGCAGGATCAGGTCTTTGATCAGGTCTGATGCCTTTTGATGATTAGCGTGCTGTTTGAGCTTCACATAAGTATGTATGAAGTAATTGTCCCAAACATCAAGGCTGGACCACCCACTGATATATAGATCGAGCGGGGCAAAGTAGGAAGCATCATGAAAGGTTGAGTTATGGGGAAGATCTTCATAAACACCTGTTACTGTCAGTTCAATATTGCCATCCATCGTTATTATCTGGTTTAAAGGGTCGCTATCACCAAATAGTTTTTGTGCGGTAGTTTCAGATAACAGAATAGCGTTTATATCTTTCAGTCCGTTGATGTCTCCCTGTAGCATTTTAAGACCGAACATCATGGCACCAGCAGGTTGCATGAAGTAACCCGACTCGGCAAAATGGCCTTTGCTTGTGGTAAATATCCTCTCTTCCGGGCGTGACCGCATCATGGCCACCTGCTCAAAATGCTCTGAGTAACTATCCCTCAAAAGAGAACCCAAAGCGGGAGGGAGAACTGTGCCCATATGGATATCTTCACCCGGATTGTGATGTTCGATCATTACCTGGGCAATATTTTCCTTATGGATGTGATAATTGTTGAAAGAAAGCTCATCATAGACCCAAAGGCCAATGAGAATAACAACGGTCATACTTACCACAAGACCGCTAAGATTGATTAATGAATAGCCCTTGTTCTTTAATATGTTCCGCAGGCTGGTTTTAAAGTTGTGTTGATACATAATGTTGAATTTTGAGTTTGACCTGTAATTTCTGACGGCAAACGGCCTCAGATACTGAAATGCCTGGTACCAGTAGTTGATCCTGGCGCGCAACACTGACCTGTGTGCTACGGTGTTGTGAAATTTCTCCTCCAGGTCGCCCAGCACCTCTTCACCCAGCTCCTCTTTCAGGAACCGGAGCAAAAAAGCCTCAGCTAACCGGGGTGGAGTATGGCTGTTGTTATTATCCATTAGCAAAGCCGGGATATTGTTCCCAGAGAGATACTTTAAAATCACGGGCTTCTTCAAGCACCCTTTTGCCTATTGCTGTTATCGTATAGATACGCTTTCTGCGCCCACCTCTTTCAGGTGAGGAGCTACCCATCTCAGAGGTTAAAAAGCCCTTTTCGGAAAGGCGGTTGAGCGTTGAATGTACTGCACCTATGGATGCTGCTCTATGAGTCTGGCTTTTAAACTCTTCCGCAATTTTAAATGCATAAGCATCTTCGCCCAAAATACCTACCAGAAGGAGCAGGACTTCTTCAAATTCCCCTAAACGTGTCTCTTTCATTATATTCTAAATTGTAGAACTAATATATGCAATAAATATTTAATTTGTTCTACTTTTTAGAAACATATGTGATGAATAAGGGTGAATATCAGCGGGATAGTGTATGGGAAAAATAAAAAAAGCTAAGATCAGAGTGGATTATTTATTATGTTAGAAGTTTTTAAATCAGATCCGAAATGGAAAATCCTCAGCACAAAAGTTCTTCAGTTGATGAAGCATCGAAAGCAAAGGCTGTAGCCCAGGAAATTTTAATGCGTAGCCGTACTGAAACAGCAGAGAAGCATGTGAAAGCTTCGAGAAATACGTTGTATGTTTTGGCAGGATTGTTCTTTTTGTACGCTATCCTTTATGGTATGGGTGTGATGGTGCATGATATGGTTTCTTTAATTTTTTACTCGGTAATAGGAGTAGTTTATATTTTACTGGCTTTGTGGACAAAATCCAGTCCGCTGGCTGCCGTAGTTCTGGGGTTATTGCTTTATCTTTTAAATATCGGATTAAGTGCTTTTATCGATATTGATACACTGTACAAAGGGTGGTTAATCAAAGGAGTAATCATTGCTTATCTTGTGAGAGGTATAATTGAAGCCCGAAAAATACCAGGAAAAAATACAATTGAGGCAGACACTCTGGATGGAGGGTTAATGTAGTCAACAATCTGTAGAGGGGCATTCAAGCCTGTTTATGAATTATCAACCAAAGGAGCCTCCAGGGCTTCTGCCACGGTCTTAAGTTTATTAATCAGAGCTCCCTTATCCCTTTTTGACATAATATATTCTTTTACACCGTTGTTAAATTTGATGTTAAGCATCAAAATCTACGTTTTTAAATGTTGTAGAGCTATTAGTGTGTGCCGTAAATACGCGCTGGCTTACAACGTTGGCATTAATGTAGATTCTGTCTATACTTTCATACCTCATTGATTTACCGGTTTTTAGAAATAAAAATGAATAATACGGTCTGTAAGTTTTCGTTTGGTGATCAATCTGTATGCCTGAATATCCCGTAAAGACCAATACACTTATAAATATTAGTACTAACGAGAGTATCAGGTTACTTTGAATGTATGAGATACCTGTAACCAACACAATCCCACCGGCCAGTTGAAAGTACCATGGAAATAGTCTTCCCGAAACCAGGTCAAATTTTTTCATAGCGAGAGATGGTTTACGTAAAGATTAAAAATTATACTGAAAAATTTAAATCGGCTTATTCTCCTGTTGAGGAAAAGAATTCGTGAGTGAAGTTTAATGTCTCGTGATACTGGTCAAACAAGCTAAGGTCATTGTGTGTACCTTGTGGAATAATTACCAGTTTCTTTTTTCCTGAATAAGCCTGGTATAGGTTACGGGCATGAGATACAGGGATTAGCGTATCATCATCACCGTGGATCAGTAGTATCGGGCAACTGATGGAATCTAGTTTGTTGATGTTGTCAAAATGAAATTGAAGAAACAGTGAAGGAAAAAGGAACGGCATCTTTTGATTGGCAAGTTTTTTCAGGCTTGAAAAAGGAGATTCCAACACCAACCCTTTCGTTTGATGCCGGCTGGCCAATTCAGTGGCAATGCCGCTGCCAATAGAGCGTCCGTAAATAACGATGTTGTGAGGTGAAAACTTTTTGGTCTCTGTTAAAAATTGGTATGCGGCTTCTGCATCAAGGTATAAACCCTTTTCTGTAATTTCTCCGGAGCTCTTTCCATAACCTCGATAATCAATAATTAAGAGGCCATAGCCCTTATCCGTAAAATCATCCGATACCTGTTGCCACCCTGCCAGGCTCCCGGCATTGCCGTGGAAATACAGGACTACTTCATTTTTTGAACCCGGGAAAAATAAGGCATTAACCTTTTCATTGTCTGAAGTATTGAGAAAAATTTCTTCTGCACCCTCTCTGAGATCAAACCGAAAATCTTCGGGTAGTTTTTCCGGGTGAAATATCAGTTTTTCCTGAGATAAAAATGCAGCCATAACCAGTAATAAATATATGCACAGGGTTATGAAGATGAGTTTTTTAAATTGCCTGCCCATCTTCATAGCCCGTCTATGCTACTTGCATTTGCTCACTCAGCACCTTCAACCCTTCTTCAAAAGAATGTGGCTCATAGCCGAGGTCTTTGCGGGCTTTTTCAATGATAAAACCAGTTTTAGGAGGCCTCTTAGCCGGTTGTTTGAATTTTGATCCATCTGTTTTGTGGATCAGACTTTTGTTCAGCTTAAAGAAGTCGGCCGTTTTGATGGCCATGTCATAAGGTGTTAACATATCCTTGCCGCTGATGTTGTAGATGCCTTTGGCTTTCTTTTTGGCGATCAGGTAACAGCCATTTGCAAGGTCTTCGGCAAGGGTAGGAGTGCGCCACTGGTCATCAACCACATTAATTTCTTTGCCATTTTCCAGGCTGTTCTTCACCCACAATATGATGTTAGAGCGGCTCATGTCATTGGCAATGCCATATACCAGTACTGTTCTGGCGATGGCCCAGGAAATGTTGCTGTTGATCACCAGGGTTTCAGCCTCCAGCTTGCTCTCTCCATAAAAGTTAACCGGATTAGGCTTTTCGTTTTCATCCAACGGTCCATGAGTACCATCAAAAATAAAATCGGTAGAGCAATGCACAAGGTGAGATCCTGTTGCCTCACAGGCCTTGATCAGGTATTTTACGGCATTAACATTCAGATCAATACAACCTTCTTTTTCGCTTTCGCATTGATCCACATTAGTCATGGCAGCAGTATTAATGACGGCATCAGGCTTGTACTGATTCATTACATCCAAAACAGCCGCTTCATCGGTAATATCAAGAGGATGGAACTCGTAGCTGCCATAGTTTACAGGAAGCCGGTCACTATTCCGTGCAGTAGCGATTACTTCTATGTCTGCTTTAGCAGACATTAGTTTGACCAGCTTTTGACCTAATAAGCCGTTAGAGCCTGTTATGAGTATCTTCATTACTTTTCTTCTTTTGGAAATTCGTAACCGTAAAGTTTTGTTATTTTCTTTTTAGGTAACTCTTCTACTTCCACAATCATTCTGATATCTGAAGTAGGACGATCGCGCTGGTCGGTCGGTTGAGCAGCTATTTTGTCGATAACCTCCAACCCGTCGATCACCTTACCGAACACAGTATATTCATCATCAAGATGCGGTGCCCCGCCAATGGTAGTATAAGTCTTTAATCTTTCAGGAGCAATTTCTTTTGTGAGGTCTATCTGCATTACTTCAGAGATGTAATCTCGCATTTCGATAAGCTTGTTGCCATAAGCCTCCGGGCCTTCTGTCTGATAAATATTAATCAGCATTTGTTTCACCGAGTCCTGGTCTCCTCTTTCCATCAACTGCCTGGCAGCGGCACCACACTTATTCATATCCGTAGTAAGCTCTTTCTCAGTCCATTTCTTGCCCTGTACAATATAGAACTGGCTGCCACTGGATTTTTTTTCAGGATTATTCGTTCTGGCAGCAGATAAAGCTCCCTTAGCATGATAAAGGTCTTTGTCAAACTCTGCAGGAATCTGATATCCGGGACCACCCGAGCCTAATGGTCGACCTGGTTTGGCATTTTTAGAATCAGGATCGCCGGTCTGGATCATAAAATCTTCAATAACCCTATGGAATAACAAACTATCGTAGAATCCTTCTTTAGCCAGTTTGATGAAATTTTCTTTATGCTGAGGGGTTTCGTCATAAAGTATGGCGTGCATATCGCCATATTCGGTTTTAATTGTCACCAGATAGTCTTTTTCTGAAGCACATGCACCAAAGAGCATGGTACATATAACTAACAGGATCATTATGAAATTACTTACTCTCATGCGTTTGTTCTTGGTTTAACTTTTCTTTGATGTCTTCTAAAATTTTATCTCCTCCGGCTTTTAATACCTCTTCGGCCAACTCCTGCCCTATGGTTTCCGCATTTTCGGCAGGTCCCATAATTCTTTTTCGGATTATTTTTGTTCCTTCCAGATCAACTATACCACCTTTTATTGTAAGGGTACCTTCCTGTAAGTCTGCAAGGGCGAAAACAGGAATGCTACAGCCGCCGTGCAGGGTTTTTAGGAAACCTCGCTCACAACGCAGCCTTTTTTCTGTGTTTTCATGGTTTACGTACTGACGGATGGCCTGTCTTTTCTCTTCACTCAGAGATGTAGAACACTCTACGGCCACGCTTCCCTGACCAACAGCCGGAATAAATTTATCCAGGGGAAGCTTTGAAATGATCATGTCGTCATAATCCATGCGATGAACACCGGCATAGGCTAAAAGTAGTGCATCGCATACACCATCTTTCATTTTGGCAATTCGTGTCTGAAGATTACCCCGTACCGAAACCGTTTTAACATGGGGGTAGAAGTGCTTCAGTAAGGCCACCCTGCGGGTTGAAGAAGTACCTACCACAATGTCTTGCTTGTCAAGAGAAAGGCAGAGGTCCATGCCCACAAGCACGTCATTGACTACCTCACGTTCCGTAAATGCAATCAGTTCAAAGCCCTTTGGCAGCTCCGACTGCATATCTTTGGCGCTGTGTACGGCAATATCGATATTGCCTAACTGAAGCTGATCTTCAATCTCTTCTGTAAACACGCCTTTACTACCTATTTTGGAAATCGAAACGTCCAGTATTTTATCACCTTTTGTTTCGATGGTGATAATCTCAGATTCAATTCCTCCTTTCTTTAGCAAAGCGGCTACGTGGTCTGCCTGCCACAGGGCCAGCTTGCTTCCTCTCGTCCCTATTCTGATTTTTTCCATATTATTTGATGATTCTGGCGATATGTAATGAAAGATCTAAAAATACCATTTTAGGGCTTGCATTCCGCTCTAAATGATAGTGTGCTTCATTGATCAGTAAAGAAATCCGGCTGACTTTATCACCATCCATAACTTTGCTGAAATTTTCTATAAAGCTGTCAATTGCGCCATTGACCCTTTTAAGCTGAGGGGCCGTTTGGTAAACCAGAGATTCGCGCAACATGTTCAATGCATACAAAAACAGGCTTTTTTGAGCCACTTTGTTCATGCCATGAAACTGGTCGCTGCGGTTGACCAGTTGTGTATAGTCTTTCTTAAAGCAGTCGCGCATCCACTCTGTAAAGAGCAGATGGCTGTTGTCTTCTATGTTGCTGATGAGCTTAATAGCCTGGTTGAGATCTCCATCAGCCAAATGAGCTAATTCTGCAGCTTTTTGCGATTCCACATGGTGTTGCTCAATAAGCATGGCTGCGAGGTTTTCGTCAGTTAGTTTGGGTATAGTTACTATCTGGGTACGGGAAAGGATAGTGGTTAGCAACCTTTCCGCATCATTGGAAACCAGCAGGAATACGGTTTGCTCCGGCGGTTCTTCCAGTATTTTCAATATGCCATTGGCGGCCGAAGGGTGCATATACTCGGGAAGCCAGATGGTCATAACCTTATACGCACCTTCAAAGGCTTTTAGTGATAAGTTTTTTACTATCTGGCGGCTTTCCTCCTTGGATATATTTACCTGTTTGTCTTCGCCTCCAAACTGACCTGTCCAGCTATCAAGGTTACCGAAGGGTGATTCTGTAAGAAAAGTCCTCCATTCCTTGAGAAAGCTTGTACTTACAACATCCTTTCCGGTTACATTTTTAGTGGCACTTACCGGCATTACAAAATGCATGTCGGGATGAATGAATTTAGTATTTTTCGAGCAGGAGGGGCATTCTCCGCATGAATCGGTTTCTGTCCGGTTGGTGCAGTTAAGGTAAGCGGCATATGCCAGGGCCATAGGTAGGTTAGGGCTACCCGCTTTGCCTAAAAACAACTGGGCATGGGCTATTTGCCCGTGGTTCACCGCGTTGATCAACCGCTCCTTTACGTCTTCCAGCCCTTTGATATTAGCAAATCGCATAAGTTTTTAATTTTTCTCCCAGTACCTGAATTCGGCCGTTAAATCGAAAATATTTTTTATAATCTCCTGCTCAGAGCTATCGTATATCATTCCGCGCCTTTGCATCACCATATCTATAACTTCATTAGCTTTATCAAGCCTGTAAGTAATAAAACCGCCGGCACCACCCCATGAAAACGATGGAATAAAATTACGGGGAAATCCGGAACCAAATATATTGGCGGATACACCCACCACCGTACCGGTATTAAACATGGTGTTGATGCCACATTTGGAATGGTCACCCATGATCAGTCCGCAAAACATTTCATCGGTGTTTTTGAACCCGCTCTTTCCATAGTCCCAGATCTTTACATTAGCATAATTGTTTTTCAGATTAGAGGTGTTGGTGTCAGCACCCAGGTTGCACCACTCGCCTATAACGGAGTTTCCTAAAAAACCATCATGGCTTTTGTTGCTATATCCGAATATAACCGAATTGCTCACTTCACCGCCAACCTTACAATAGGGGCCGACCGTAGAATCTCCACGCATTTTGGCTCCCATGCTCAGCTGAGCCCCTTCGCATAATGCTAAAGAGCCTCTGATAATAGCGCCTTCATGGACTACTGTATTCTTACCAATATATACAGGGCCTGCTTCAGCATTAATAATCGCCGCTTTGATGGTAGCTCCTTCTTCTACAAACAGGTTTTCTTCTCCATATACCACGGTGTGCGGATCCATTATATCTTCAGATATCCTGTCATGGGTGATCAGGTCAAAGTCAAGCCTGAGTTGGGTTGCATTTTCTTTGAATATTTTCCATGGCTGATCTATGAGTGTGGCCTGACCGGCAAATGACTTGTGTTTTAGATTTTTGAGGTGGTCGTACTCCCCGTACCCGGTACGGGCGGCCAGTATCGTGTCGCCTTTTATCAGGGCAGTTTCAGGAGTAAGTGCATGAATGGCCTGAATCAGCTCCTGACTGGGGCAAAGAGCCCCGTTTATCCAGATATTATTGTCGCCGGCCAGACAAGGGTATTTTTCTTTCAGGTAATCTATGGTATGAAAGGAAATATTACCTTCAAGTCTCTTATCCCACTTGTCAGAAATTGTGAGTATACCCACACGGATTTCTGCTACCGGTCTGGTAAACGTTAGTGGTAAGAGAGATTGCCTGATGAAAGGATCATCAAAGAGAATAATATTCATGTATATCAGTTTACCTTCAATGGTCACATTGAACAACCAAATGTTGCCAAAAACAGTGGAAGAGCCCTCTATAGGCTGCTAATTACCATATCTGTTGATAGGGGTTTGTTTTTTGATTGTTCACATCACAAAAATAAAAAAGTCTTCAAGATAAGCTTATCCTGAAGACTTTAATTAAATGTTATATAACAGAATTACTTCTTCTTATATTTCTTGTTAAATTTCTCAACTCTACCAGCAGTATCCACAAATAGTTTTTTGCCAGTATAGAATGGGTGAGAAGCAGAACTAACTTCAACTTTTATCAAAGGGTATTCGTTGCCGTCTTCCCATTTGATAGTTTCGCCAGTAGTCATTGTAGACTTCGTCATAAACTTGTGCTCACTTGAAGTGTCATAGAAAACTACGTCTCTGTATTCCGGATGTATGTCTTTTTTCATTTTATTAGTACCTTTTCTGTTCAATCTTCCCAAAGAGGGCACAAAATTACCCATTTAAACTTTAAGTGCAAAACTTTTCAAAACTTTATTCTGCAAAGATAAACACTATTTTTCCTTATTTTGCAGGATATTCAAATTTCTTATGTAATTGGGATAAAACACTGACCTTGGCACATACTGTAAATATATTTTTGTAATGAGGTTCTTGTAAGTTTTTAGGTTGCATTTGAAGCTTAACAGATATTTTTATGAAGCATCTCCTTTCGGTTTTTTTTGCTTTGGCTCCTGTAATGTTGTTTGCCCAAAGTGTTAATGCTCCCCTCAATAGCGATTATTACCACCAGATAGACAGGTATGAAATAAAAAGCGGCAGGATCTACCCCGGTTTTTTCAGTGCCTGGAAGCCTTATCAGAGGAAGCACATTGCTGCCTTTGCCGATAGCCTTAAGCGTAGTGACATACAGTGGTCGGCTACTGACAGGTTTAATATTAACTATCTGAGTAATGATAACTGGGAATGGGCAGATAGTTTGAACAATGAAAGCCGAAAACCTTTTTTGAAGCACTTTTATAAAGTAAAGTCAGATCTTTACCATGTGAATACCGAGGATTTTGACCTGCACGTCAACCCCGTGTTATATTTAGGAGGGGGCAGGGAGACAGCAAATAATGTGAAGACCTTTATAAATACCCGTGGTGTTGAGGTGAGAGGAATGATAGACCGTAAGCTAGGGTTTTACTCATTTATAGGTGAAAACCAGGTGATTTTCCCTCAATACACCAGAAGGTATATTTTTTCGGGCAATAAGGTGGTTCCTCACGAAGGTTTTTGGAAAGACTTCAAAGATAATGGCGTTGATTTCTTTACAGCGCGAGGTTATATCAGCTTTGCAGCTACCAAACATGTAAACCTGCAGTTCGGGCATGATCAGTTTAAGGTTGGCAATGGATACAGGTCGATGATACTTTCTGATTTTGCTCCGGCATTCCTTTTCCTGAAAATGCAAACCCAGGTATGGAAGATCAACTATACCAACCTGTTTACAGAAATGACAGCTGATATTTTCACTTCAGGTAATACCCTTATTGGCAGTGGAGGCTACCCGAAGAAATATATGGCTTTGCACCACCTGGGTATAAATATTGGAAAGAAACTGAACGTAGGTGTGTTTGAGTCTGTGATCTATAGCAATGCAGATTCTCTTAGTGACGGGCACATTGAGTTAAAATACCTGAACCCAATTATTTTTTACCGGGCTGTAGAGCAGCAAAATGGAAGTTCTGATAATGTATTGCTGGGTATGGATTTTAAATGGCTTGCGGCCAGGAAAATATCTTTTTATGGTCAGCTTGTGCTTGACGAGTTCCTGCTCGAAAACATCAGGGAAGGAGATGGCTGGTGGGCCAATAAATATTCGGTGCAGCTGGGAGGCGAGTATATTGATGCCTTCGGTATCGATAACCTCGATCTTCAACTTGAAGGGAATCTTTCAAGGCCGTATACTTACTCTCATGGAGATGTTTATAATAGCTATTCTCACTACAGGCAGCCCCTGGCACATCCGTTGGGGGCAAATTTTACGGAGATTGTTGCCCTGGCACGCTATCAGCCAACGGGGAGGTTAAGCCTGTCAGGCAAGTTGATCTTTGCCAGCTACGGAACGGATAGCACAGGAGTGAATTATGGCGGCAACATTCTTAAAAGTAATACAACGCGGGAAATGGATTATGGTAATGAGATCGGACAGGGCATTGGTAATGATCTGCTTTTTGCTGATCTCACAGCTTCTTACCAATGGAAACATAATTTTTTCATTGACGTTAAGCACATTTTTAGAAAACTGGATAGTGATGTGCCTTCGCTGAATCAAAAAACCAACTACACATCAGTAGCTCTGAGATGGAATATTCCACAGCGTTTAAACGAGTTTTAGGAGTAAAGGCCTAAATTGCAGCGTCTTTAGAATATAAACTTGGAAAACAGGCTAAACTGATGATTTTGGAGCAGGATCTTGGATGTGATGATGGATCTTCGGAATGGAAATAAGTGATGAAAACATTTTTTAGAGTATTTAAATACGGGCGTAACCTGGCGGCATTCTTACCACAGTATGCGGCCTATATTTTATTAGCGGTTATTTTTAGTGCGATCAATTTTACGCTGCTTATCCCCTTGCTGAGTGTACTGTTTGAAACAGAGAGTGCCAAGGAGGTGGTGGACCCGGGATCGTTTGAGCTTAGCACTGATTATATTGTCGATTACTTTTACTACACCTTTGGTAATATCATCGAGCAACATGGCAAGCAGGAGGCTCTCTTGTTTGTTTGTATTATAGTTATTGTCTCTGTTTTTATTACAAATATTTTCAGGTATCTGGCCACGATAATTGTAACTAAAATAAGGCTTGATGTGGTTAAATATCTTAGGATGGATATCTATAACCGTGTTTCGTCCATGCACCTGGGGTATTTTACCAATGAGCGGAAAGGTGATTTGATGTCGCGGATCACGAATGATGTTCAGGAGGTCGAAGCTTCTATTCTAAGTAGCCCCAAGGCCCTTTTTAGAGAGCCGGTTACTATTATTATATATTTCATTTTCCTTTTTACCATTTCTGCAAAGCTTACAATATTTACTATTCTTGTGCTGCCGATTACTGGTGGTGCACTTGCAGAAATTGTGAGGCGTCTGAAAAAGAGAGCAGTGCAAAGCCAGGAATCCCTTGGGAGGATAGTAAATATACTTGATGAGACTTTGGGAGGTATGCGTATTGTGAAGGCTTTTAATGCTCGCAAGTATGTGACTGACAAAATTGACAGGGAAACAGATTATTACAGGAGAGTAAACTTGTCATATTCTTACAAAAGAGAGTTGGGGTCTCCCGTTTCCGAGTTTTTGGGGGTAGCTATTGTTTGTATAATTATTTACTACGGAGGGTCCCTGGTGCTTTCGGCTGACGGAAGTCTGGATGGGCCACAGTTTATCGCTTATCTGGCCATTTTCTCACAAATAATTTCTCCGGGCAAGGCATTTGCTGCAGGTATATCCGGGCTTCATAAAGGTATAGCCTCCGGCGAGCGGATATTTAAAGTAATAGACTCTACCCCCGCCATTGTCAATAAACCAGATGCCATCGAGATCAGTGATTTTAAGGAGGAGGTAGTGTTTGATCAGGTAAGTTTTGCCTACGATAAAGAGACAGTGCTGAAAGATATTTCCTTCACTGTTAAAAAGGGCAAAACCATAGCATTGGTGGGCCCATCCGGTGGCGGTAAGTCCACGCTGGCAGACCTTATCCCCAGGTTCTATGATCCCACTCAGGGTGCTGTTAAGATTGATGGCGTTGATATCAGGGACTATGATGTGGAGTCAGTACGCAGGTTAATGGGAATAGTGGCCCAGGAATCGATTCTCTTCAATGATACTATATTTAACAACATCGCTTTTGGTATTGAAAATGCTGACCGTGAAAAAGTGATCAATGCTGCAAAAATTGCCAATGCCCATAGTTTTATAATGGAAATGGAAAATGGCTACGATACAAACATTGGTGACAGAGGGATGAAGCTTTCAGGTGGACAGAGACAAAGGATAAGCATTGCCAGAGCAGTGATGAAAAACCCTCCGATCCTCATACTGGACGAGGCCACGTCTGCCCTTGACTCTGAGTCGGAAAAGCTCGTGCAGGAGGCGCTCTCAAATCTTATGAAAAACAGGACTTCGGTAGTTATAGCTCATCGGTTGAGCACGATACAACATGCAGACGAGATACTTGTTATACAGTCAGGAGAGGAGGTAGAGAGGGGTACACACGATGAATTAGTGGCCCGTGAGGGGTTATACAAAAAATTAAATGTGATGCAGAATACTTAATAAATTTTCTTACTTTTAATTATAATGAATTCATGCTTCATATTATATTGCCAGTTGTCTAAAAGAAGAGTTTTATGAGAAAACCAAGGTCCATTTTTTATATTATCTATTTCCTGTTCCATATCGGCCTTTTGTTGGTGTCTATTTATGTGAATTATAAGTCCGAAGATTTTGAATTCCTTTTAAAGCTTCGTGAAAGAATGGACCTCATGATCTATGTGGCTATAGCTGGCCTTATTCTGTTTTTTATAGATATTGTTTTGATTTCGATGGAAGTCAGGAATCATAAAAAGGAAAGGGAGAAGCTTGAACACGAGATCAATTCATTAAAAGCCAAGATGTTTGATTTGCAAGAGGCAACAAAATCCTCTACTGCTCCTGCAGAACTGAAACAGAAAGAACAGAAAGAAGATCAGGAATAACTTTTTAGCATGGATAACTACAAGTTGATAAAGCAGGAGCTCCTTCAGGCTTCTGATGTACTTGATAAATTTTTAACAGACCCCAATAGTTTAAAGCAAATCACTGCTGCCGTTGAACTTTTCGTTACTGCTTTTAAAAATGGCGGTAAGGCCATTTCCTGTGGTAACGGAGGCTCTCATTGTGATGCGATGCATTTTGCGGAGGAGCTTACAGGGAGGTTCAGGGATGAACGGGTCCCACTTCCCGCTGTTGCCATATCAGATCCGAGTTACATGTCATGTGTTGGTAATGATTATGGCTTCGAAAGGGTTTTTTCCCGGTTTACGGAAGCGTTTGCCGGAGAAAATGATGTTTTGCTGGCTATCAGTACCAGTGGAAAATCTAAAAATGTATTAGAGGCTGCCAAGGTAGCCAAAAAGAAAGGTGCCAAAGTAGTAGCACTTACAGGTAACGGTGGCGGAGAGCTGGCCGAGCTGGCCGATGTTGAGATCAGAGTGCCCCACTTTGGTTATGCGGATCGTATCCAGGAAATTCACATCAAAGTTATACACATAATTATTTTATTGATAGAAAAATCTTATTTATAGAATGCTGGCAAAAACTTTTGGGGCCGCTGTTTACGGTGTAGATGCCAAGGTAATTACTATTGAAGTTAATGTAGGGAAAGGTACCAGGTTTCATATGAGTGGCTTGCCCGATAGCGCTGTCAAGGAAAGTGAGCACCGGGTGGAGTCAGCCATAAAAAACTATGGTTTTAGAATGCCGCGGATTAAGGTAGTGGTAAACCTCGCGCCGGCTGACATACGGAAGGAGGGAAGTGCCTATGACCTGCCCATCGGGCTATGCATTTTAAAGGCTTCCGGTCAGATAACCGCAGAATTACTTGATCAATACATGATCATGGGAGAGCTTTCATTGGATGGTACTCTGCGCCCTATAAAAGGGGTGTTGCCCATAGCCATAGAAGCCAGGAAAAATAAATACAAGGGGCTGGTGCTGCCAAAAGAGAATGCTCAGGAGGCAGCCATTGTAAATGATATTGATGTTATTGGTGTCAGCAACATCAATGAAGCCGTTGAGTTTTTTGAGGGAAAAATGCAAATAGAGCCTCTGGAAGTAGATACCAGGGATGTTTTTATGGCCGAACTTAATAATTATGATGTCGACTTCAAAGATGTCCAGGGCCAGGAAAATATAAAAAGAGCTTTGGAAATAGCCGCTGCGGGTGGGCATAATGTTATCATGATTGGCCCTCCTGGAGCAGGAAAAACGATGCTTGCCAAGAGACTTTCTTCAATCTTGCCTCCATTATCGCTTCACGAGGCTCTGGAAACCACAAAAATACATTCGGTGGCAGGTAAAATGGGCTCAAATTCATCTTTGATCTCAACACGCCCTTATCGTTCCCCCCATCATACCATCAGCGATGTGGCTTTGGTGGGTGGAGGAGGTAATCCTCAGCCCGGTGAAATATCTTTGTCGCATAATGGGGTATTGTTTTTAGATGAACTTCCTGAGTTTAAAAGGACAGTACTTGAGGTGATGCGCCAGCCGATGGAGGAAAGGAAAGTAACCATCTCCCGGGCTAAAATATCATTGGACTATCCGGCTAACTTTATGCTCATAGCCAGCATGAATCCGTGCCCTTGCGGGTATTACAATCATCCTGAAAAAGAATGCGTGTGTGCTCCCGGCGTAGTACAGAGATACCTGAGTAAAGTGAGCGGACCACTACTGGACAGAATAGACCTCCATGTGGAAGTTACTCCTGTATCGTTTGATGAAATGACAGCAAACAGAAAGACCGAAAGTAGCACTGAAATAAGAGAGCGTGTGATCCGGGCAAGGGAAACCCAGGCCGGTCGCTTTAAAGATAATGCTACAATCCACTCCAACGCTATGATGCCGTCGCAGATGGTAAAGGATGTATGCGAAATCAATGAAGCCGGTAAAACATTGCTAAAGACTGCCATGGAAAGGTTGGGCCTTTCAGCGCGTGCATATGACAGGATATTAAAAGTATCCAGAACTATTGCAGACCTGGCAGGTTCTGACGAAATTAAAATTGAACATCTGGCCGAAGCCATTCAATACAGAAGCCTGGACCGGGAAGGCTGGGCAGGCTGATAAATCAGATACAGAAGAAGATTTTTGGTCCCCTTCTGTATCATGTTGTATTGTAAAACTATTATTTATAGGCCATTCACTATAAGGATACTCTCAACCCACCCAACAGGACAGTACCATTTCCATCAGCTCCCATAAACTCACGGCTTTGGTCGTTAAATGCATTTCTGGCGTTCACATATACATTAATGTTTTTTGTAACATCGTACGAGACTTTTGCATTCAGGATAAGTTTACTGTCTATTTCCCCTGACCTGGTGGCAGGGTTTATCTGGCTGTAAAAACTGTACTGATGCTGGCTGCTCATATAATAAGGATTGAGGTTAACGTTAAGTTGCTTAACAGGCTTGTAATTAATATATATACCTCCAAACAGGGATGGTGTTTGGTCATTGGTAACTGTTACGGTAGTGTTAATGTTGTTGACCGGGTCCACCGCTTCAGTGTTGAACCCCGTAGGAGTATTCTCTACTTCTGTATTTTGCCAGGTAACAAATGGCTTGATATGGAGCTTGCTACTGGCAACATAATTAGCGGATAGTGTGATGCCATTTTGAATAGCCTTTGTATCTATATTCTCAAAGTAAAAATACTGAGATATTTCTGCTATGTAAGGTTCCGGCGCCCTGTCCTGAAGAAGGAAATACATGTCTTTCCCGATTTGTCTGAAAATTTCAATATCAAGCTCCAGGTTACTCTTGATTTTTGAACGGAAGCCAAGTTCCAGCATATTTATTTGAAATAACTTCAGGTCTTTATTGCCGGAATAGCTGATCAATGCTTCTGCTCCCTGTATTCCGGGAATCGGCACTTCTGCATATATATTTGCATAGTTAGAGCCTATAAAAGAGCCGCTGCTGGATTTTGAATATACAGCTCTCACAATATTGTTTTTATTGAGGTGGTATGTGCCTGATATTTGATAGGACATGTAAATGTCATTGGGCGATGAAAATTCATCAAGGCGAACTCCACCGACCAGTCTTAAAGATTCAGTCAGGTTATAATCAGCGGTTAGTGAAAGGGCTGAATTTGTTATTGTTCGTTTTGCATTTAGAATGCCTATGATCCCGGATTGAGGTGACACATAATCTTTATCGCTGTAGGTGGCTGACTGATAAAAAGCACCCGGCCTTACGGACAAGTCATCTGTCAGGCTCCAGTCATATTCAACGGACGCGTTTAGGGTTTCATGGTCATATTTAAGCAGAGGGAATTGCATGCCTTTGTTGAAATGGTCCATTCCATTTACATAGGACACTCTCCCTTTAAGATTACCTTTGGTTGTACTGAGGTTTATATACTTTGTTTCATTCTCAGAAGTGGAAAGCGGAGACCAGTCATTGGTAATGTATACTTTTTGAACCTGAGACTTTTGCAGCCCGGCCTGTAGCTCAATATTTAGGTCATCAACAGGATGATAGTCCAGGAAAAGATTGGCTCCTTTTTTGTCGACAGATCTTTTATAATCAGTGATAAATTCTTGAGGCACGGATTGTTGCAATCCATCAACTGAAATCAATTCGTTAATAGGCTTGTAGGAGTCTGAAGCATATTCAAAGTACAAATCATCATGTCTGTCTCGAACTTCATAATTTCCCGATACATATGTGCTGATTTTATCATTAAATTTATACCCGGCTCCTATGCCGCCTATGTGGGTATTGGGCATACCTGCCCTGACATCGGCATTTAGCGTAAGCCCGTCTTTTTTTAATTCTTTTGTAATGATATTGATTACACCAGCCACTGCATTTGGTCCGTATAAAGGTGCAGCAGGCCCTCGTATAACCTCGATTCTATCAATATCGATCAGGCTTATAGGGATAGTCTCCCAATACACTCCGCCCTGATTATTATTGAAAATCGGCCGGTCGTCTATCATGATAAGTGTGATGTAATTTGCAGCATCTGCCCCCCTGCTGTACCTTGTCAGGTTGTCAAATCCTCTCAGGTGTACATCATACGTGCCGTTGGCCTGCTCTCTTACAATTAATCCAGGGATCAGCCTGAGAGCTTCGGGAATGCTGGTTGCTCCCGAATTAATTATTTCATCCGCGGTGAGTGTAGAGCTGGATAAAGGCGTATCGAAAAGTGATTCTGCTTTTTTTGTAACAGAATATATTTCAATCTGCATCAACTCTTCAATAGTCATCTCATACGGATCAAGTTCCTGTGCATACTGAAATTAGTAGCGATAATAAAAGAAGTCTCATATTTTTTTAATGTTTAAAATGTATCCATCTGTCTGTTGATCAGAATTAATCAATCTGCAATCTTAAGTCTCTTGACTCTTCTTTTATGATGTGGTGGGGTGACAAAAAGGGGGGTAATTAGGTAGACAAAATGGTGTACCTAATATTGATAATGTGCTGCTTATCGTTCAGGTTGGATGTTAATAAGCATAGCTTGCATATATGTAGCGGAAGTCTGACTTACCTTGGAGAGCTTGCGTTGTCGTATTATAAAGTACTTTCGGGCTGGTACAGTATGGTAAAGGTAAATGTACTTCCTTTGCCCTGTATTCCTTCTATTGTAAGGCTTCCTCCATGCAGCTCTGTAAACTCCCTGCAGAGCATAAGGCCAATACCCGAGCCTCTTTCTCCGCTAGTGCCATGTTTTGAGAAGAACTCTTTACTAAGTATTTTATTAATATCTTCGCTGGACAGGCCAACCCCGGTATCAGTTACTGATATATGAACTAAATGTCCTATAACCTGAGAGCTTATTGTGATTTTTCCTTTCTCCGGAGTGAATTTCACGGCATTTCCAATCAGATTTCGAAGCAATAACCTTATCAGGTCTTTATCTGCAAATACCTTGAGCTCATTGTCAACCGTACATATCAGTTGTAATTTTTTCTTCTCAGCCTGACTCACTGTTAGCCGAATGGTTTCTTCCACAATATCGATCAGCCTGAAGTGTGATTTACTTACTTCTATCCCTTTCATCTGGCTTTTGGCCCAATGCAATAAATTATCGGTCAGACTGGATAAGTTTTTAGAGGCCTCTTTAAGAGCGGGAATACAGGATTTAAACTCATCATGGGTGATATAGCCCGAGTCAAACAAATTCAAAAGTTCAGGAATCTGTTTGACGGAGCCTCTTAGATCGTGGGATATGACGGAGAATATCTTGTCTTTGGTGAAATTCAGTTCTTTAAGTTCTTCTGCTTGCCTGGCTATCTCGATATTATTTTTGTATATATGCTCATTCATGGCCAGTAACTCACCAGTTTTTTTCTTTACCTCTTTTTCCAACAGCATTTTTTGCCGTTCGACCTTTTTGGTTTTTGCCCGGACTACTATGCAAACGAGCAGTGTGATCAGGAGGAAATAACTGATATAGGCCCAATAGGTTCTGTACCATGGAGCGTTGATATAGAATTTAAATTGAACAGGCTTGCTTATGTTTCCATAAATATTCTTTGTCCTGACTGTAAATGCATACTTACCTTCGGGAAGATTAGTAAAGTTGGTTTTTGTTGAGTGGCTCCAGGCGGACCAGGTATCTTCAAAACCAGCTAACTTGTATTGATATGTATTTTCCTCGGCACTTTCATGAAAGGTACTTGTGAATTCGAAATGTAGATTGTTTCTGCTGTAGGGAATATTAATATCCCTACCCTTTTGTCCATAGGAGTATACCAGAGAGTCTTTGTCCCATACTTTCCGGATGCGTAAGTGAATAGGTTGATCGTAATATGTCTCCTGTTCAGCATTGTAAGTAATCAGCCTGTTTTTGCTACCAATCCATATCTCTTCTTGGCTGACTATGAATATTGGTGCTTTTACACCTACACTGTTCTTGCGGGTTTTTTCAGCTATTTTCTTAAAAGGTGTTGTTGGTAGATAATATTGCCCGTTAGGTTGTTTTTTTAGTATGCCGGCGGTTGCTTCTTCAGGTGAGATGGAGCCCCAAAAGTAAATATCGCCCTCGGTGCTCTCCTCCACAGCGTAAATACATACGCTTTCCTCAAATGGCTGGTTTATAATATCTTCGGTTATGAAACGATTGCTGTCTTTACTGTAGCTGTATATGCCATTAGTTGTACTTACTACAATTTCTCCGCTGTTTAATTTATATAACCTGTTATTGAGATTGGATGGTAGTCCTCCATGCTCATCATAAAATTCCTGTTCAACTACAGAGTCCTTCTGAGAGTTTAAGCGGAGTTTCCAAATGCCTTTGTGAAGATTACTGGCCCATATATTCTGTTCAGAATCTTCATACATGTAGTCTATACCTCTATCGAACTCCTTTATCTTTGTTTTTGTCCATGTATCTCCACGTTTTTTCAGCAACCACATGCCAGTGCCAAATGCTGTACTCATAAGCAAAGCGCTTGTGTCTTTTTTGAGTACGCACAATGCAAATGCATAATCGTGGTTTATGATTTTAGTTGCATTATCTCCGTTCAATTCAAAAATCCCAAAACTGCTGGCTGCATATGTATGATTGTCGTCGCAATAAAAGTCCCATGCTTCTGCTGAATATGTTCCGGGAAATACCTTAAATGCTGTTTTCCCTTTGCGATAATAGAGACCCCAATCAGTACCAAGATATTCGTAATCGCCTTTTTTAAAGATTGATAATATTTGCCCTTTAAAACCATCGTTACTGTCCATGTATAAAAGAGGAGAACTTGTGCTGATATGTGATATTTTATGAGGACTGACCACCCATAAGTTGTGTTCGGTGTCCAGTAAAGCATCCTGATAATAATAACCTTCAGTAAAATCGGGGGCCACGTCACTATATATCTCACCATTTTCTTTTATAAAAATGATATTATGAATGGTGAAGAGTGCTACCAGACCATTTTGAAGATACTTAATGGCAACGATTTTTTCATTTCCTAATTGGTTCCGGTAATTCCCAGGAAAAGGTTCCCATCGTTTTTCGTCGGGAGCATTTGTGTCAAACACCCAAAGCCTGTTTTGGTTGTCAAGTAAAATGGCCTTATTTTGTTTGTAGGGGGTTATACTCCACACGCTTATACTAGGATCCTTTTTTATCAGCCGGATCCCTTTTTTAGTATATTCGTAAAATTTGTTGTCCAGGCTTGATATATAAAGATGGTTTCCCACTACAAACAAAGATTTAAAAGGGTCAGTTTTAATATTCAATACCTTGAAATGTTCCCCTTGATAGATATATATATGTTGCTCGTCACAAAACAAGACAGAGTTATTAAATAGCTTAATTTCGTGTATCATACCAACATTTCGATGTTCCGGTTCAAGCTTATATATAAGTGATTTATACTGGTATATTCCCCTTGCATCCTTAGCATAGTACCCGAAATCTCGTGCGGACCCTACATAAATATTGTCATTGTAATCAACAGCCAGGGCAGTGGCACCTAGGTTGCCGGGAAGATAAAGGAGGTTCCATTCAGCCCCATCATACATGAGTACCCCATCCCCGTTGGCTAAATAAATAACTCCATACTCATCTTGGGCTATCTGATAGTTTTGTCCGGCATTGTAAACATCCTGGTAAAAATCACGTACGAACATATGCTGACCCTGCAACGGAATGTATGCAACAAGAAAAATGCTCAATATTATCCATCCCCGCGATGCATTCAGGGCCACTAAACCCAGGTTAGTAATTGTGTTATTCATTATTTTAAATACATAATTATTTCGAATGTCACCTGAAACGTAATCCTATGCAATGACTAAATTGGCCTTCTGTAGGTGCCCATACTTTACGTGCAATGAGGGATGGTAAACACAAACTTGCTCCCTTTGCTGTGAGGCCCCTTTAACAAAAAAGCTTCCTCCCCGTATTGACCAGTGTAGCAGCTCATAAGTCACACCGGACTGGTTTTTAAGTGTTTTTTTGAGATTAGGAATGCAAGATTTGAACTTCTCGATAGTTATAGATGCTGAGTCGAACAAATTCAGGAGATCGGGGGTCTGCATTTCAGAACATCTGAGATCGTGAGATATGACTAATAGTATCTTGTCCTTAGTTATGTTCAACTCTGGCTTTTCAGCCTGTTTGGATATTCTCCGATTTTTCTTATTTATATTTTCATTCATGGTAAGCAGTTCCTTGGTTAACTCAGTCACCTCCATTTGCAACAGAACCTTCTGACGTTCTACATTATTTTTTGTTTTCTTTCTGATAATAAGACATACAAGAGGTATACTTATAGTAATAGAAAATAAACCTATGTTACGGTTTTTTCCCGTACCTCCTTTTTGATTTACGATGGAAATAATTCTTCTCACAGGTTTAAAATATTTTGGATTCCTGCCGGCTTTAGATGGGATTACTCATTATCTTGAGTATGATTAACCATGAGTCGTTTTTCCCAAATAAGAGCGACCGTCAGTAATTAGAAGCCAGACAAATTCAGTGAGTTTTTGGCCAGTTATGGGGTCACATGCCGGTATAACATCACTTAAGTTAATCACCCTACATCGATGTATGGTGTCAAATTCACTTTTTCAACACCTTTTTTAATTTTGGATGGTTTACAAATCTGTCGCAACATAGCAGAAAAATGTTACATAGATAAGAGGCATAAGTAATTGTCTACCTAATTGTCAACCTTTCCATAGTGTGCGTAATGGATTTAGAGAAAGCATGTGCTAATAAACTTGACAGATACATGTGAAGAGTAAACAAAAGTGATTTATGCTGACCCTGCAGATGGATACAAAATACTGCTATTTCATATTTGTGTTTACAACGCCCTTTCATAAACTCAACCCGTATTATTCCCTTTCTTAAAAGCGTGTTTTTACCTGCATTAAAGGGGTTTAATGCCCTTGATGAAGATTGTGTATTCAGTGAAATTTGCTATCAAACATGTGTAACTAAAATAATAAATATTATGAAAAAATTAAATTATTATGGATTGCTCGTAATCTTATTTGCATTTGGTTGTAATGAGGAGAGCCATAATCCTGATCATGTAACGGATGTTAACGGATTGAATCAGAATGGGCAGCAGGTTATTTCTGAAATAACTTTGAATGGCAAGGTATTAACTTTCATTGAAAGAGATGGTAACGTAGGTATTCTGGAGAGGTATTTGCCTGGAGAGCGGCCTGTACTGACAGAAGATTTTGAGGGGTTGACATTCTCAGAGATCCATCAGAAACTGGCTCCAGGAAAAGAAGTTCCTAAAATGCTTGCCCAAATTGATGAGCGTTTTGAATTTGAAACAGAAATTAACGACAAGTATCAAAACCAACAGGTCATCGAGGGGAATCATATCGAGGAAAAGTCTATTTCCAGTGTCAGGGAGGCAGGTTTGAATGATGTGTGGTTTCGTGATAACTATTGCAACGTAACTAGCTTCTGGAACGGCTATAAAGCGTGCCTGCTTAACCGGTATGGGCCAGGTACTGACTGGGGGTGGGCCAACTGTTCTCGTTCAAGAGTGTATGTTTACCCATTTCAGGGAGGACAAGTGCATCTTAGAGGGAGTATAGATGGTTCTACTTTATTCGATGCAGACTTGCTTGTAGGCTATGTGTATTCCTATTATATGTTTAGTGGGAAAAATTTCTGGGGTTGTCGTCAAATTAAGAAGCATTACTACTCCATAACCAATACAAGCGGAGACGGATGGCATTGGAACCTGCGCTCAAACACGAACTGTTAAAGTTGTTTAGTAATGATAAGACCGGATATGTTTGTCCGGTTTTATCCTTTCTTTTCAATTCTCTTTACCCTTTCCTCTATGTCCTCCAGTCGTTTTTCCAGGAGCATAACCTTTTCATCAATGAATTTCGGAGGGTTGAGGTACGTACTATATACGCCTTTTACCAGCCATAGCTCTTTAATTTCTTTAAGAGATAGTTCCATGGAAGGGTAATTAGGATCATCACTTACAAAATTAAGAATATCCTTGTTAAGAGATTGAAGTCTTTTCGTATATATGCCGTCCTGATGCACAATTACAAATACATTTCCGGGGATTGGCGAGTTATTACCGTGATCAAATTGAAGACACAGTAAGATGTCATTATGATGTAAGCCGTTGTGCTGGTATTCCATTTCACTCCCATTAAGTTCAAAGGCCCGGGTAGATCCTCTGAAATTAACAGGAAGTTCAATATAAGGTAGCCGTGATAAGAAATCCTTGTTGGTATAATTAACAATGTATTCTACATATTGTGATGTTCTTACCAAACCTATCCCGCCCTTTCTGTATGCAGGGTCCTGTTTGGGTATAAATTCATGGGCTTCATTAAGCTTACGCGTTAGTATGTCGAAGCTGTAAAGCTCATTTACGGAAAGCTCTTTGTTAAGCAAAAGGTCTATAGATATGCCAAAATAATTAGCGATTTGAATTATAGTATCTATTTTCGGTTCCGCCCTGCCTTCCTCGTATGCGCCGATGCTTCCGCGCGTAATATCAAAGATGTCTGCGAACGCGGCTTGACTCAGCCTTTTGGCTGTTCGTATCTTTTTTATATTCTTTCCGATATAGGACATGATGTATCTGCTAATTTTTTTTGCTATTCTAAAACCTTTAGCATATGTTTGGCGTAAACATAACTTAAATTACCTAAAATATAAAATTTGCTATTGCTGAAAGTAGCCTCAGAGCTAAATTTAGTAAGGTCAAAATAGGAGGAAAACAATAGTAAATTTTAAATTTGGTAACTTTTAAATGTAAACCAAAACCATTTTCGATTATGGACAACAATTTCCTCAAGGTCAAAGATTACTTACTCGAACTAGATTATAGCATCACTTACGAAAACGAAGAAGATGGTGTTTTTATGGTTGAGAATGACGAAACCGGAATCAATAACCTGGTTCTTGTGGTAGCAGATCCACTTCTGATCGTAGAACAATTTGTTTTTGAGGTAAAAGCGGGAGCAGATCCTGATGTGTATAAAAAGCTAATGCAGAAAAGCCGTGATATTGTGCACGGGGCTTTCGTGTTAGATGAAACCGGTACCCGGGTACTGTTTAGAAACACACATGAGCTGCAAAACCTTGACTTAAACGAATTAGAGGCAACGGTAAACTCACTGGCCTTGCTTCTGGGAGAGTATTCAAAAGAATTAATCAAATTTTCAGGTACACATTAATACATTAATAAAACTATGGGAATATTTAAAAGACTATTTAAGATAGGGGAATCAGAAGCTAACGCGGCAATTGATAAATTAGAAGATCCTATTAAGTTAACTGAGCAAGGTATCCGTGATCTGAAGTCAGATCTGGATAAGAGCTTGCAGGCTTTGGCAGAGGTGAAAGCTATGGGTATCCGCGCCAGAAACGAAGTAAAAGCGAGTGAGGCAAAAGCCAGGGATTATGAAGAAAAGGCAGTCCTTTTATTAAAGCGTGCTCAGAGCGGGAATCTTGATCCGGCCGAAGCTGACCGTTTGGCAACTGAGGCTTTGACTAAGAAAGAAGAAGCACTCAAAGACGTAGAAAGGGCAAAGGGAGAGCAGGCGCATTTCGAAACTAATGTAGCCCAGCTTGACCAAAACGTAAAGAAAATCAGATCTACTATCAGTAAATATGAGAATGAGCTAAAAACGCTTAAAGCAAGAGTAAAGGTAAGCTCTGCTACCAAGAAGCTTAACAAACAAATGGCACAGATTGACTCATCCAGTACGGTGTCTATGCTGGAAAGAATGAAAGATAAAGTGGCAGAAGACGAAGCTTTGGCGGAATCGTACGGCGAGATAGCCAACGAAAGTAAAACCCTGGATGATGAGATTGACAAGGCTCTTGAGGGTAGTGGCAGTATAAAGGCTTCAAGTGATCTGGAAGCACTGAAAGCGAAACTAGGTATGGAAAAGAAAGATTAATCTTTCTTTTCCATTGCTTATGGTCCTTATTTTATGAAGGACCTTTTGTGTTTTATAAATTGGAGAAAGGACACCCCGGCGTCGTCTTTATCCTGACAATTCAAAAGAACCTGAAACAACTGTATCAATGGGATTATTTGATTTTTTTAAAAAGAAAAGCCCCGAACCATCATATGATGTAACTAACCTGAGTGTAAAAGACCTGAACAAAGGTTTTATTCTCGATTATGATATGAAATCGTGGGAAGTAAAAGAAGTTTATCGTTACGATTGGGGCAATAACAACTTTACTGATGAATACAAGCTTGATTCGGGAGATGATGTGGTATATCTGCATGTTGACGATGATGGTGAACTGGAGCTGACCATTACACGGCCTATAAAAATCAGAAAACTTGATGAAGATATTATAGATAAGACCATTGAAATGGAGCACCCTCCGAAGAAGCTTACTTATGAAGGGATAAAGTATTATCTGCATACTGATTGTGCAGGCTATTTTAATGATGTGAGCGCCGGTAAGGATGACTGGGAGGAGTTGATAGATTGGGAATATTATGATGATGAGGAAGAAAACATTCTGACCATTACACAATGGGGTGAAAGAGAATTTGATGCTGTAGTGGGAAAGGTTATAAAGGAATTTGAAATATCCAATATTATTCCGGCCAATTGATGAAAAGTCATTATATTAGCTGCTAAATTTTTATTCTATGGTTAAAGGCTATAACACTCTCTATTTGTTTCTGATCCTTGTGTTGTCTGGCTGTGGAGGGGACGACTTCTCTAAGCCTCCAGTAGACGACATAATACGTGATATGCCTTCAGGTCGTGTATTCTCAGTGATATTACATGATATGGATGTTAAGGGCACTTTTTTTCATGATTATTATCATCAGTATAAAGTTATACAGGAAAAAGAGCCCGGTAAACCCGAGGAATATATTACTGGCTGGAGCCAGGTAAGCAAGGATTACTTTACCAGGCATGCTGATAATATGGGAATGGAAATAGCCTCAAGGAGTGAAGATGGCAAAGTGCAGAAAAGTGTAAACCCTCCCGGCTATAACAATTATATTGGTAATGAAAAGTATGGAAGCTGGCACAATAGTGGGGGAAGTAGCTTCTGGCAGTTTTATGGCCAGTACGCATTTATGAGCCATATGTTTAATCTGGCGACCTATCCGGTTAGGCGGTCTTATTACGACGATTACAGAGGTTCTTATTATGGAACAGGGCGGTCTTATTACGGTCCGACCACGTCGGGTAGATCTTACTACGGTACTAACAGTGCCTACACACAAAGTACCCGTCCACGTTCTGCCTGGAGCCGCAATAAATCAAGCTTTAAACAGCGAGTAAATAGCCGTACTTCCAGGTCAGGATCGCGTTATGGCGGGTCAAGCAGCAGGTCAAGAGGCGGAGGTTTCGGTAAATAAGTTCGATATAAAATAAAAAGTATATGATATCCATTCTTGATGGTCTGCTGGCAACTTTAGTTTACCTTGTAGCTGCGTTCTTCCTATTCTTTATCGGCAAAATTGTTTACCAGCTATTTCACCCAAAAGTAAAGGTTGCACACGAGTTAGTCATTAATGACAATTTTGCTTTTTCACTGGCTTATGTTGGTTATTTCATAGGTCTGTTACTGGCCATCGGAAGTGCTTTGATGGGAGACAGTGAAGGTCTGGTTAATGACTTAATTGATATTGCCATATATGGAGCACTTTCCATTATCCTGCTCAACTTATCTATCTTAATTAACGACAAGATTATACTCAGGCACTTTAGTGTAAAGAAGGAAATACTTGAAGACCGGAATAACGGTACAGGCGTGGTCGAAGGGGCGATGGCGGTGGCTACCGGCTTGATCATTCTAGGAGCCATTCATGGTGAAGGGCATGGAGATGGCGGTCCGATTATAACGGCATTGATCTATTGGGCGCTGGGCCAGGTACTGCTTTTTGTAACTGCGTTGGTATACAATGCCATTACGCCGTACGACATTCATGAGCATATAGAAAAAGACAACGTTGCCGTTGGGATTGGATTTGCAGGAGCGCTGATAGCTATAGCCAACCTGATCCGATACGCGCTTATGCATGATTTTGAAAGTTGGATCATCACGTTGGAAGATGTGGGTATTGATGTTGGTATCGGGTTATTATTCCTGCCACTTGCCAGGTTACTCACGGATAAAATATTGCTGCCCGGACAAAATCTTACAGACGAAATTGTAAATCAGGAGACCCCCAATTGCGGAGCAGCCCTTGTAGAAGCTTTTGCCTATATTGGAGGTTCTGTTTTGATTACCTGGTCTTTGTAAAACTAACTACAGCAAGGGCAGGCAAGCGTAATGTGTTTTAATAATGTATTACGCTTTTTTATTTTTGTCACTTTGGAAAAAAAATCAATATTCCGGTATCCCTGAATGACCTTCTAAAATATACACATCAATGAAACTGAGGTCAAATCTTCTGAAGCTTGCCCTGTTTGCGACAGGTCTGTCGGGTATAGTAGCTGAATATGTCCTGTCCACCTTGGCTACATATTTTTTGGGTGATTCTGTTTTTCAGTGGACCATGATAGTTTCCATCATGTTATTTTCCATGGGACTTGGGAGCAGGCTAAGCAAATGGTTTGTTAATAATAATCTGCTCCAAAATTTCATTTACATTGAATTTATCCTTTCTATACTTGCGGCCTTTGTGTCTGTTATTACCTACTCAGCCTCAGCTTTTTATGGATATGTTGGTTTTGTGATTTATATCATGAGCATAATAATAGGTTTATTGATCGGCATGGAGATACCCTTGGTGATCAGGCTCAATGATGAATTTGAAGATCTCAGAGTCAATGTGTCGTCCGTGATGGAGAAAGACTATTATGGAAGTTTGCTAGGCGGTATTTTTTTTGCCTTTGTAGGCTTGCCGTATTTGGGGCTCACCTATACCCCGTTTATACTGGGCAGCATCAATTTTACGGTGGCCTGCGGGCTCTTTCTGATGTTGCGAAACAGCCTCAGGCCTCAGCTAACGCTTAAACTTTCGGGTATGAGCCTGGTGGTTCTTATTTTATTGGTCTCAGGCTTTGTATTCGCGCGGCCTATTATTGAATATGGGGAGGAAGCGAGATATCAGGATAAAATAGTTTACCAGGAGCAGAGCAAATATCAAAAAATTGTAATTACTAAAACGAGGGAAGATTTCTGGTTGTTTATCAATGGCAACCAGCAGCTTAGCAGCATAGATGAGGTGATGTACCACGAGCCGTTGGTACATCCTGTAATGAAACTCTCTAAAAACCCACAACAGGTTCTTGTAATGGGTGGTGGTGACGGTGGGGCTGTACGGGAAATATTGAAATATGACCAGGTTGAAAATATTACCCTTGTGGATCTCGACCCGGCAATGACCCGGCTTGGCCAGACCCATGAGTTGTTGCTTCGCATGAATGAAAATGCCCTGAATAACAGGAAGGTGGAAATTATTAACGCGGATGGCTTTAAATATCTGGAAGATAGCCGTCAGTATTTTGATGTGATCATTGTGGATCTCCCAGATCCAAAAACAGTAGAGCTGGGCCGACTGTACTCCTACGAGTTTTACAGGCTTTGCCATTCCAAATTGAGGCCCAATGGTTTGATTATTACCCAGGCCGGGAGTCCGTACTATGCTGCCAGAGCATTTAATTGTATAGATACCACAATGCAGGCTGCCGGATTCATTACCATGCCGTTGCACAATCAGGTTCTGACCCTTGGGGAATGGGGCTGGGTGATGGGATGTAAGACAGGTACAAGGGAGGAAATAAAGAGAGCATTACAAGGCCTGAAGTACGAGGATGTTGAAACCAGATGGATCAACCATGAGGCTATGACGCTAATTACCTCTTTTGGTAAGGAAATTTTCCCGGATGATCATCAGCCGGTAGAAGTGAACAAAGTGCATAACCCTGTTCTCTATAAATATTATCTGGATGGAAAATGGGATCTGTACTAACCCTTTAGCAGGTTTACGGCCGTTATTCCTGAGTCTATGGCCTCAAATAAAAGCGGCAGCCGGCTATTATCTACACCTGCGAATACCAGGTTTTTCTCCGTACGGATGTTGTTTTTATCCTTGAAGAGATATCCCGGTGATGGTATAGGCATGGCGTGCCCCATGGCTTTGATAAAAACCTTGTGGACATGTTCAGCAACAGATACTCCGAAATATTCACTAATCCTCCTAATTGTGACCTCTGCAATTTTCATCTTATTGTTTTCAACATTTACCAGATCGGTACGTAACGAAGGCGTCAGGCAATAATAGGCACTTAATATCCGCTGTCCGTTTGAAGTTGGTTGCTGAGATCTGGAATCTACAAAACCCATAAATGATTCATCCTCAGTCAGCATTTCATTTTGCCAGTAGCCGACAGCAGGTAAAGGGCTATCACTAACGACCATATTTACCACCATCCAGGGGGCATAGGTATTTTCCCGGAAAAGAGGGGCTGCCTCAGGATAAATATACTTCAGGGCATGCTTTTGGCCTGCGTATATAATGTTTTTGACTTGCACTACTTTGATCAACTGCTGCTTTACATCAATAATTTGTACTTCGAAGCCATTCTTTGATTTATTGATAGCGCTTATCATGTGGCTGGTGAGCAGTTGTTCCTCACCAACAAATCTCTTCATTTTTTTTATGAAGTAGTGGTTGCCCTCAGGAGGTGAGAAAAGCTCCACTGACTCGCTATAATACGGTCTGCAAGCGAAGTAGTGAATACCAGCCAGGGCTGATACCTGCTTGCAACCGGCTCCATAGTCATCCTTCATGTAGTAATCCAAGCCGCGAATAAAGCCTTCATCTACCGGCATTTTACCTGTTACGAAATCGAGAAGGGAAATGTCATTGAAGTGTTGATAGGCAGGATCTATTAGCCGGGTAGGAAGAACCATTTCGTCTATGTACGGCTCCATGATGTTTATCAACTGCTTCTTTTGCTCCTCGTTAGGGATAACATCGTGTCTGAAGTTGCCATCGCTGTAGCATTGATTTTTTCGACGGTGTTTAATCAGGTGTTGATGATCTTTAAAACTCCATGTTTCAGTCCACGGCAAAAATTCTATAATATTTAGCTCTTCCAGCAAGCTAAGCACCTCTGGTCCGTAATTTTTTGGATAGGCATAATCATAGTGAGCCCCCTGAGAAAAGAAGTTGCCATTAAAAGAGTCTGCGGAGGAGCTTCCACCAAGGTTATCGGATAACTCGCAGAGTAAAAAGTCATTATTTTTTAGTTTACAGGCGGCACTCATTCCGGATATACCACCGCCTACAATCAAGGTTTCAACGGGAGATATCCTTTGAAGAGGGAAATCTTTGCTTTTTAGTAGAAGATGTCCTGTCCCAATGTCAGAACTGACCTTAACGTCAAAATTGATGTCGGTGGCCAACCAGTTACATGATTTCAAAATAACAGGTAACGTAAGAAGTGAGGTGGTCTTGACAAATTCTCTTCGATTCATAGCTGCCTTAAAATTACCGTTTTGATATGAGGATTTGTTTTAGCTTTCCAGATATAGCCATCAAGAATATAATGAGTAACCTGTGGAACTGAAAGCGCTGCCAGGGCCATAGCTTGCATAAGAGAAGTTTCTGCTACGTCAAATGGATAGGAGAGCATATGGCCAAAAAAGGCTTCGTTTTCGCGAAATAAGAACATGTCCCACATATATTCTTCTCCAAAAGCAAGAACAAACATAACCAATACCATCAGGCAAACATTTACCACAACCCTAATCTGTCTGGCTTTTGATTTAGCTTGTTTTTTGCCTTCAACATAAAAAAATATCAGAGCCATGTAAGGCACCCCGTGAGCAACCACATTAGTAAGTGAAAATGCCAGATCTGAATTAAAGTATACAATGCCTAAATACCAGTTGCCGGCGGTGGTTAATATCCAGAGTACCTTCCCCCAGGGAAACCTGTGCCCGTGTTTTTTGTGCAGGCTGATCTCTTCGTATAGCCAGAATCCCAGAATAAAAAAGTACAACAAGATGCAGGTCTGATTGGTGATTTGCAAAGCGGAATCATTCCAAAAAGATACATTGCCTAACAAGGAGCTTATATTCAGGAAATCACCGTCAATAAACCAGTTAAAATGCCGGTCATGGTTGATATGCCAATAAAAAACCGGGTAGAGCATGCCAACATAGATAGCGGTCTTGTCGGAGATTCTCCTGGAAAAATTAAGGAAGCCATACTTTGCCCTATAGATTTGCATGAAGCCGTACTGCTGTTTGATGAAGTGGAAAACTGCCAGATAAGCAAGTGCAGTCCAGAATAATGCGGTAGAGAAAAAGGCAAGTATAAAGAAAACAAACAGCCCGATCAGCGGGGCGCTGATAAGCAGCTTCCTGTGCGTATGAAATTCTTCCTTGTCCAGGTAGGTTCGGAAAATGGTACTCCACACATGGGTAACATCAATGCCAAGTATTATTACTACCCAAAACCATAATGGCATACTTTGCTGCAGTGTATGATCAGGCAGAACAAAACAAACCAACCATGTAAGCCATACCGGAAAACCGAGTACCCAGAGATCTATTGATTTGTTGAAAATCCAGATTTTCCTCATAGGCTAAAAAGTCCATGTTCCCGACTTGTAATACTCATGGATAATGGACTGCTTTAAAGTGTTAACATCAAGTGAGTCAATACTTACAGAAGGTTTGCCAAATGACAGGATCATTTGCATAGCCTCATGGTTTAACCATCGGGTATCCACATCATCAAAAGTACATTGACTTGCCTGGCGTAGCAACTCCGCATCAGAAGTACCTTTCGCTCCGATAACCCATCCCCATTCTCCGATCGTCAATACTTGGTTATGCAAAGGTAATGTGGCAAAGCTGGCTGCTTTTATGGTGTTCTGTATAGTGTAAAAGGCAATAGTTGCCAGGTATGGGCTACCCGCCTGAGTTACCATCATCCCATCGGTTTTTAAGGCCCGGTGGCATAACTCGTAAAATTCCAAAGTGTAATATCTGCTAAATTCGATGTCTACAGGATCCGGAACATCCACAAAGATAAGGTCGTATTGAGCAGAATCCGCGTCGAGAAGATGAAATATGTCATCATTCCTAATTTGTAATTTGCCACTTTTAAGCGAGTGATGATTGAGGTCGGTAAACCAGTTTAGCGTAGCTGCAATATTGAGCAAAGCGGTATCCATGGGGACAAGGTCAACCTGTTCTACTATCGGGTGTTTCAGAACCTCCCTGATCAAAAGCCCGTTTTCCGCACCAATCACTAATACTCGTTTAGGTTCAGGGCTCATTTTCATGACCGGATGAACCATAGGTTCAAAGTAAAGGCTATAATCAATAGAGCTAAACTGATTGATGTTATCATAGTAAAACCACTCATGTCCCTTCCATGTTGTAATGTCTATTTGATGATATGGGGTCTTGGAGGAATAGAGGACTTTGTCATAATATTTCTTTTGGCTCTTATATCTGATATTATCACCAGGAATATTCAGGCTGACCAGCATGAGCACGAGCGAGGCTGTTACCCATACACCTGAT
Source organism: Fulvivirga ulvae (assembly GCF_021389975.1). Classification (NCBI taxonomy): domain Bacteria; kingdom Pseudomonadati; phylum Bacteroidota; class Cytophagia; order Cytophagales; family Fulvivirgaceae; genus Fulvivirga; species Fulvivirga ulvae. The sequence continues at coordinate 1,069,125 of NZ_CP089981.1, read as the reverse complement.
TTCCACCACTGTCTGTACAGTGCTTCATGAAACAGGTAAAGTATTGCTACAGGTATAGTCAGCCATTGTGTAGAAAGAGCAGGGGCAATCCAAAATGCCAGAGATGAAGCCAAAATGATCAGTATGTTAACCCGGTATCTATTGGGCTTCAAAAAAATTCCCAGAACTACGGCCAGGATAGAAAGCATCATATATACAACTATATTTGCCCAGTCCATGTACCCATAGATCCGGAAAACTATGCCGGCACCAAAAAGTACTAAAGTAAGGAACAGCAGATTGGCGGTTAGGCTGGTGGCTCCCTTGAAATCTATATATTTTATTGCAAGCATAAACGCTGAAATAAAAACGATAAATACGGGTACCCAGTCTGCAAATCGAGTTTCATAAAAGTAATTTAGCAAATCAATCTGCAGTCTGAGCGCTGTGCCCAGAAGTATAGCGCCAAGAAGGTAGTAGGCATGCCGGCAAATGCTAAGAAATGTCATGCTTCTGTTTTTTTCGCTCGTATTCCTTCAGCAGGATAAGGAATTTGTCATACATGTCAGAATTGCAGCTACTTAACTCGATATACGTTTTTTGTTCTTCCGGGAAGGTATGAATAGCAAAATGACTCTCTGACAGCAGCCAAAGGCAGGTGTATCCCTGAGGACTGAAGTGATGCTCCATACAATTGAGGAGGCCAAAGCCGGATGCGATTAGCATCTGCTCAAAATCCCTCTTCAAACTCTCAGGATTTACATCTTTGATCCAACAGGAAAAGTTATCAATCTTAGCTTCCAAAAATGTTAGTCTTCAGTGCGTTTTTCAGTATTCAAAAACAAAAATATAACAATTTTTGGGCAATCTATATCTTGTTTACAGTCGTATGTAAATAAAAAGCAGCAGATAATTTACCTGCTGCTATACATAACCTGAAAATATAACTTATTATTTCATCCAGGCTTTCATCATCCAGAGCGTTTTCTCCTGCTCATCAATGAAGTCTGACATTAAATCTTCGGTTCCATCGTCACTGGCTTCAGAGGCCATTTCTTTTATTTCTCTTTCCAGGTCAAGGATATTTTTTAAGTCATCAATTATTGAAGAAACAGCTCCTTCACCATCGTGAATATTCTTTTTAGCCTTGATTGTAGATGTTTCAATATAATCCTTGAATGAGTGCAGGGGTTTTCCTTCAATAGTAAGGATCCTTTCTGCGATGTCGTCAATTTTTTGAGCAGAATCGGTGTATAATTCTTCAAATTTGTCGTGCAGCTGAAAAAAATGTTTGCCCTGAATGTTCCAATGAAATCCCCTCAGATTTTGATAATAAATCTGATAATCAGCCAGTAAGATATTCAGCTTATCAATAATTTTGTCGTTTTTCATTACGTATTTTTGTTTAATTGGATCTTCATTTTGAATAACGCAAAAATGCCATTTATTGATTAGCAAATCAAATTGATTGTGCCTATAAAGTCATAAGCCACCTCTATTCCGACAATTCTTGGCACTTCTATAAACTAAACTTAAATTCTTAGCAGTTTTGGTCTATATTTGATATAAATGTTATTCAAATAAGGATGGAAACGGAAATTTCAGCATTTGGAGAAGTATTAATCTTCATCATCGGAGGACTAATTTTTATTATTGGAGGATTGGTAACATCATGGATCGTAAGGCCGGAACGACCTAATGAAGAAAAGCTTCAAACCTATGAAAGTGGTGAACAGCCGTTGAGTTCAGCCTGGGTGCGTTTTAACTTCAGGTTTTATATAATAGCACTGCTGTTTGTATTGTTCGAGGTAGAAATCGTTTTCCTTTTTCCCTGGGCAACAGTATTTGGAAGAGCAGAGCTTGTGGAGCAAACCAATGGCCTTTGGGGCTGGTTCGCACTAATCGAAATGGTAGTTTTTGTGCTTATTCTGGCGTTAGGACTTGCCTGGGCCTGGGCCTGGGGTTATTTAGAATGGCCTAAAACTGACCAACAGGAAGTGAGTAACTATAAATCACCCGTGCCTAAAGCGCTTTATGACAATATAAATAGAAAATATAGCCGCAAATCTTCGTGAGCAATAAAACTTATGGGCTTATTAGATAGAAAATTCAACAGTGGAGGTGTCATAGTTACTAAGGTAGACGACCTTATAAACTGGGCAAGGTTATCCTCAATGTTCCCAATGACCTTTGGAATAGCTTGCTGTGCAATTGAGTTTATGACAACCGGTACATCTGTATACGATATGGACAGACTTGGCATGGCTCCCCGGGCTTCACCAAGACAGGCTGACGTCATGATTGTGGCAGGAACGGTAACATTCAAAATGGCTGACCGGATCAGAAGACTCTATGAGCAAATGTCAGAGCCACGGTATGTTATTTCTATGGGGTCATGTTCTAATTGCGGTGGGCCGTACTGGGAGCATGGCTATCATGTGGTTAAAGGAGTAGACAGGATTATTCCAGTGGATGTATATGTGCCAGGTTGTCCCCCAAGACCAGAAGCACTTATCGGAGGCTTCTTGAAACTGCAGGAGAAAATAAGAAGTGAATCTTTAATGGCACCCAAGGCTCTTGAGAGATTGTTGAAAAAACAAGAAGCTTAAATTATGGAGATAGAAAAAATCATATCCATACTCAAAAATAAATTTGGAGAGGCAGTCATAAAGGAAGTTGATGAAGCCGCCTCACCCAAGGCTATTGAAATCGGGGTGGGTGACGTGCATCGCGTATGCCTTGAATTGCATACCAATGAGCTGACCTATTTTGATATGCTCTCCTGCCTGACAGGCCTGGACAACGGCCCGGAAATAGGTACCATGGAGGTTATTTATAACTTATATTCGGTTCCATTCGAAACAGGGCTGATGATTAAAGTGAAAGTTGACAGAAGTAAACCACAAATAAGTTCGGTAAGTGATATTTGGAAGACTGCTGACTGGCATGAAAGAGAGGCTTACGACATGTTCGGGATAAGCTTTGAAAATCATCCCGATCTCCGCAGGATCCTCATGCCGGCTGACTGGGAGGGATATCCGCTTCGAAAGGATTATCAGCATCAGGAGTATTACAGAGGTATAAAAGTAGAATATTAGGTGGCCAACGAAATACAATATCAATATCGGGAAGATAATCTGATTAAGTCAGAACCCAATAAATATAACGAGGAAGACCTGAAGTCAGAGGAAATGGTTATTAATCTCGGTCCTCAGCACCCCTCTACACATGGTGTATTGAGACTTGAGGTAGTTTCCGATGGAGAAGTGATAAAAGATGTAATACCACATTTAGGATATCTTCACAGGTGTTTTGAAAAGCATGCAGAATCACTTCCATACAATCAGGTGATACCTTTTGTGGATCGGATGGATTACCTGGCTGCTATGAATTCGGAGCATGTGTATGTTATGGGAGTCGAAAAAATGCTTGGTATAGCAGACAAGTTGCCTAAGAGAGTTGAATATATCCGTGTTTTAGTAACTGAACTTAACAGAATAGCATCTCATTTTGTAGCTGTTGGTACCTATGCCATGGATATTGGGGCTTTTACACCGTTCTTTTGGCTGATCAGGGACCGTGAACATATTCAACGTATGCTGGAATGGGCCAGCGGAGCCAGAATGCTGTATAATTATATTTGGGTAGGTGGATTGTTTTACGATCTTCCCGTTGGGTTTGAGGAGCGCTGTGCCGAATTTGTCAACTACTTAAAGCCAAAGCTGGCCGAGCTGGAAGGGCTTGTAATGGAAAATAAGATATTTATTGATCGCACGGCAAATATAGGAGTACTTCCTTTGGACCTGGCCCTTAACTATGGTGTGACAGGCCCTATGCTACGTGGTTCAGGCCTTCGATATGACCTGCGAAAGGTGGATGGCTATTCTGTCTATCCTGAAATCGATTTTGATATTCCAGTGGGTGAAGGGAAAGTTGGTACGGTAGGAGATTGCTGGGACAGAACGGATGTGCGTGTAAGGGAAATACATGAGTCTCTGAAAATTATTGAGCAGTGTCTGGAAAAACTTACTAAAGAGCATAAACGAACCCGAGAATTTGACCCTCAAGAACTTGTGCCCAAAAAAATAAGACCAAAGGCCCAGGATTTTTATATACGGGGTGAAACACCCAGGGGCGAGTTGGGTTTCTTTTTTAGGGCTGACGGGAAAAGTGATATTCCTTTCAGGTGCAAAGGTAGATCTTGTTGCTTTGTAAACCTTTCTATCATTTCAGAGTTATCAAAAGGGAGCCTTATTGCTGACCTGATAGCGGTATTAGGGTCTATCGATATAGTATTAGGAGAAGTAGACCGTTAATATGAAAGTTTTATCTGCCAACCAGATCCGTAATGTAGACGATTTTACAATAAAGCATGAACCCATTCGCTCTGTTGACCTGATGGAGCGAGCTGCTAAGGCATTTACACGTTGGTTTACCGCCCGTTTTAGTCCTAAGTATCAGGTGGCAATAGTGTGTGGTACCGGAAATAACGGAGGAGATGGTCTGGTGGTAGCTCGATTGCTAAATGAGAAAAATTATAAGGTAAAGGCTTATGTTATCAGAAAATCTGCCTCTGCCTCCGGTGATTTTAAAATAAATGAGAAGCGCCTGGAGGGGCTGATAGACGTGGTGCCAATCAGTAATACTGATGAGATACCGGACTTTAACCTATACCATATTGTTATAGACGGTATTTTTGGATCTGGCCTGAGCCGTGAAGTCGAGGGCCTGTATGCAGAAGTTATAGAGGTCATGAATAATTCTGACAATACAATAATTGCTATAGATATCGCGTCAGGATTATTTTCAGATCAGCATACAGCAGGAGGCACAATTGTAAAGCCAGAATATACCGTTTCGTTTCAAATACCAAAGCTGGCATTTTTTATGCCCGAAAATAGTGAATATGTTGGAGATTGGCATATTGTAGATATTGGTCTCATGCAGGAAGCTGTTGAAAGAGAAACCTCTCACTACTTTATGCTGACAAGTGAATCCATCAGAGGTGTACTTAAGAAAAGATCCAAATTTGCTCATAAGGGCACGCATGGGCGCGCGCTGATAATGGCTGGTAGCTATGGGAAAATGGGGGCGGCCGTACTATGTGCCAAAGCGGCCCTCCGTAGCGGGGTAGGTTTGCTTACAATGAATATTCCGCGATGTGGCTATAGTGTCATGCAGTCTACAGTTCCGGAGGCCATGGTATTACCAGACGAGGGCGATCATTTCCTCACCAGCTATGGCGATGTAGCCGGATATGACGCTTTAGGGATTGGTCCCGGACTTGGAAAGGAGCAGGAAACGGTTTATAGTTTAATGCAGGCTATCCAGGCATTTGGTAAACCCCTGGTTATCGATGCTGACGGACTTAATATAATTTCTGAACACCGTGAAATTCTGGAAGTTTTGCCTGCAGGTACTATTCTTACACCTCACCCTAAGGAATTTGAAAGACTGGCCGGAGACTGGTCGAATGATTTTGAACGCCTGGAAAAGCAAACCGCCTTTGCCAGGGAAAACAATGTTATCGTTGTGCTTAAAGGTGCCCACACATCTATTGCACTCCCTTCCGGAGAGGTTTATTTTAACAGTTCGGGCAACCCTGGCATGGCCAGTGGAGGCACTGGTGATGTGTTAACAGGAATGATAACCTCACTGCTTGCTCAGAAGTACCTGCCGGAAAATGCAGCAAAGGTGGGGGTATATCTACATGGTGTGGCTGGTGACCTTGCTGCCGAAGTGACAGGTCAAATAGGAATGATCGCTTCTGATCTGGTTGATTTTATTCCTAATGCTTATCAGAGTATAAGATAATTTTCTTTTTATTTGGTATATGTACAACATTATAAAAGTTTCTACGTATTTAAATGGAGGTCTGCAACGAGAGGAGCTCAAAAAAATTGTGAGGGAGAAAGAATTGTGGATCGGTTTTTGTTCGATGGTTGATAAAAATTGATACCCGATTGCGCATGAAAATATTTATACTTACCGTACTTTCAGCACTTATATTGACCTTTGGAGGAACCTCTCTCTTTGCGCAGAATGGAGAGATTGAGCGTTTCAAAGATTCTTCACTGGAAAAGAAATTAAACGAAGTCAGCATGTTTCCCAACCCAACAGCTGATTACCTAAGTGTTAAAATCAATAATTCAACACTTAATAAAACAAGTTTTACCGTACATAATATAATAGGAAATGTAATTGATGTTCCTGTTGAAAATGTAGGAGAAAATGAATTTAGACTAAAGGTTAAAGATCTTGCACCCGGATATTACCTCTTGGCTATACGGGATGATCAGGGATATTTTAAAGAAACATATAAGTTTCTAAAAAGATAAATATAATACAGGTTATTGAAATTGTGCCTCTCAAGAAATTGAGGGGCTTTTTTTTAATGGCTTCGCCTTGCCAGTTATATTATAAAACATTGCCAAACCGCTATAGCGAGTCAGGCCGAAGAACTGGAACTGTGGAGCAAAAGATCGGAAATTAAAACATGCGATGTGAAGCGTGCTGCTGAAAAGCAGTAACTGCGGCTATTGTTATTTGATGTTAGCTTGTCAACTGCTACAAACAGTTATCTGTCAAACACAAAGACGAAGATTCTATACAGGGATGCTGACTGTAAATTCTGTAAATTTATTTTCCTGGCTTTGTACACCAATGCTGGCTTTAAGCTTATCAACACACATTTTGACAAGGTACAGACCCAAACCACTGCCCTTTGACTTATCAGAGCCTCTAAAGAACATCTGGAAGATCATGTTTAAGTGTGGGGCATGAATTCCGATACCATTGTCTTTAATTCTTATTTCAAATACACCCTCATGGATACTGGTGGATATATGAATATGGTGAGGCTCGCTGTTGGATGTTTTGCGGAATATTAACGCGTTCTCAATAAGGTTTTTTATAATTATGCTGAGCAGATACCGGTCTGAAGTAATGTTAACCACACTGAGGTCAAAGGAATATTTGGTATTCAGGCTTTTATCATGAAATTTAATTACATCCCTGATTTCGCTCAATAAAGAAGGAATATCAATTTCATCCTTGTGAGGCTTGCTGTTGATAATCTCATGCACTTGTGCCAGCTTCGACAGTAATACTTCCATGTCCTTAGCTGTGTGTTCAATCATGTCAAAATACTTGAGATTGATATCATCCGGAGACTCCAGTTTAGCTAAAGAAGTGATGCCATTGATCCTGCTTATAGGCCCCTTCAGGTCGTGCGACGCCCGGTATACAAAAGTGTCTAGTTCACCGTTGATCTGCTGCAGCTTTTTAAGGGTCGCCTTGATTTTGGAAGTTCTTTTTTCAACCTTTTTTTCCAGGTACATGTTCAGCTCAGTCAGCTTTTGGTTCATACTCAGTATTTCTTCCTGCGATTCTTTTAACTGAATATTTTTCTTCTGAATGTCATCTTTCTGAAAGCTGATCTCTTCATTCTTGGTCTTCAGAAGGTGGTTCTGCTGTTCTATCTCCTTCTTTTGTGTCATTACCTCATAAGTGCGGTCAGCTACGATTAACTGTAACTTCTTTCTTTGGGTACGCACCCTCACAGAGTAGGCAATAGTAATAAACCAAACAACGAATCCTGCCAGTATAGACCATAGTACATAGGCCCATGCAGTTTGGTACCATGGAGCCAATACTTTGAATTTGTAAGTGGCCAGTCTTCCCTCAGTACCATATATATTTTTTGACTTAACAAAGAAGGTATACTCCCCGGGATCCAGGTTATTGTATTCTTTTTTAGTTTCTGTTGACCAGTTAGACCAACTACGATCATTGTTCTCTAAATAGTAGCTAAACTGGTTTTTCTCAGGAACCTCGTAGCTTGTGGCAGAATACTCAAAAGTGATGCTATTATCGTCATAAGTGAGTGTTGGCTGCATGTTCTCAGGTTGAATAATCCCAATTCCCGGAATGTCAGAACCTTCAACTTTTACAGGGTAAAAGCCATGAAAGATTACTGAATCCCGAACGGAGGCCTTGGAAATTATTGTATTGAAGGGGAGTGTGTAATCTTTTTTTACTTTTGAGTCATATCGGAAAAGGCCTTCTGAACCAGCTATCCATACTACCCCATTTTCCTCTGGGTAAATAGCTAGGATTTCCATTTCAGGAAGTCTTTTGAACGGGATGGTTTCTCTTATATATTCATCTTCGATTTTGTGGAAACGTTCTATGTGCTGCGTAAGATCTTTATCAATTACTGAGGCATAATAATCTCCATCAGACGTTTTCGAAATTATACCAATCTTGATGGGTGATTTTAGAAGGCTTGAATCCTTGGGAAAATTAATGATGCCGGATTTTAATTCACTCCTGTATAAGCCATGCCCTGATGAAAAAAGGAGTTGATTGTTGTTTTGTGTTATATTGATCTGATTGACATCGGGTAGTCCATCGTCCTTATTGTATAACTTAGATTCGAGTTTACCTTCATTAATTGGAAAATGATATAAGCCTATAAATTTAGATGAGGCCCAGATATTGCCGGAGGAATCGGTTTCGATACTTTGAAATGTATTAATTGTAGGGAATTTTGCAACACTTTCTTTTTTTATAGTACGATCAAAATAGACTTTACTAATCTCCTTAGTTTCACCGACCACTATTTCTTCACAGGTAGAGTCAATACAGGCTAGCTTGGATACACCATAAAAGCCAGCTATGTTTTTTGCTTGTGACGGTGTAACATGGTATAACCCTTTATCAGTTGCAGCTAATAATATGCTTTCTTTTGCATTTTTTTTGTAAAGGGCTTTTATTGACCATACCCGTTCTCCAATACCAGGGATTTCAATGAATTTTTCATTTTTCAAATAATATAGAGCTTTTGTTGTTCCAATGTAAAGCGTGCCTTCATAGTTGAAAATAGACCAGGGAGTGCCTTTTAAGCCGTCATTTTCATTCCAATTACTCCAAGGGGATTGTATTTCAATTCTTGAGATACCTTCCTGCATCGCAGCCCATAGATTATAATGTTGGTCTAAATCTAAACTTTTGATGTTTTCATTTTGCAAGCCGGAAGCAGACGTTATAGCTGTTGGATTCTGGAATTCACTATTAACCTTAATGATGCCGTTGTCATGACTGGCAAGTAGGAAATAGGTGGAGTCATCATACGTATATTGAAGGCCAGTGTATAAGTAATGACTATCAAGGTAACTTGTTAATGGAGTATTTAGCAGATTAATATGTCCATTGGACATTTCGTAAATTCCATTTGAATAAGTTCCAAAAAGCAACTTATTATTCCTTTTAGTTAGAAAACTTATTGAACTCCAATTTAAGATAATTGGCGAATTGCTAACATTAAAAACTTCGTCATCAATTATCCGCTGGAGGCCCACATTTTTTTGTAGAAAGAAATTCTCATTATCAACCGAGTGGAATGAGTTAGGAAAGTCGTTTTCGTCTGAAGGGATGACCTTAATTTGGTCATTACTGTCTAAGAAGAAAATAGCATGATTTGAGCAGAAATAAATGCCATTTTTGGTTGGAACAATATTGAATATGATTGAAAAATCAATCTTCTCATTCAACCGTGATGAAAGAGACCTGTAGACTAACTCACCGGTTGAGTCGGCTTCTAAAAAGCCAAAATACTTTTTGCCTCCAATGTAAATTCGGTTTTTTTCGTCAGTGGCAAGTGAGTGAACTATAGCATTCTCTTTAATAACCTTTCGTTCCCAGTTTTGTCCATCAAATATGAGTAGACCATCAAAATTTGCGGCATATATAATCCCATTGTTTCCCTGTATGACTTGGAAGTTTGAGACCGATGCTTGATAATCAGATCTACTATAATTAGTTATAAATGGCTTTCCCAGAGACTGTGAGTATAAAGCTCTTATTTGTAAGACACATAAAAATACAAGTACTAATGTCTTTAACATTCCATGGATATACAAGCTATTTTAGGGCTTTAGAGGATAAATTTAATTGTTAGAAAAGCCCTAAAATACTCTTTGAGTTGAAATTAAAAAAGTCTATAATAAGAGAAATTCTATTATTAATGCTTTTTTATGGATTGAATGTAATCAGGGGTGTACTTTTCAGCCATAGTGTCGTACCATTTCAGCAAAGTTTCTGGTCCCAGGTGGTCATAAATTAAGTTATATTGCCTGGCTAACCTCTGTTCATGTTTTTGGATTTCTTTAGTAGGGTTTGTTAGGAATGCTTCAGTTTGCTCCTTCTTTACTTTTGGAGGAGTGGGGTTGTGGTGAATAATTCTTTTGAAGTTAGTAATACAGAATTTGTAGTATTGTTTTGTGTGTAGGATGAAATTGTGCCACATTTCATCAATTATTAATAGCGGCTGGTCAATGAAGAGTTGAGTATCATTTTTATCAGTTTTGGATGCGAGCCAAAGCCATTTTTTTGTTTCTAAGAAAATATCAAAAGCTTCTTCATAAGACACTTCATATCTTTCCATGAAGCCTTCAATAATAGCCTGCTCATTATCGCAGTCTATTGCTTCTATTAAATCTTGATTCATGATTGGAGAAATTATTTAATGATGTGGGTTGTGGGTAAGAAAAGAGGGGAGATAACATGAAATTATCTCCCGATGTGTTAATTAGTAAATTCCGCTGTTTGGATCCTCTGGATTTCCTTCACAAATAAGACATGTTATCTTAGTGTTTCTCAGATTCTTAGAGATTAATTTTTGAATTAAATCTTTTTTCTCTAGATTTAAAGACGGGTTGTTTGCCAACTGATAGTTCATAGTTTGTAAGTTTTTAGTTGTTGTTTGTAATTCGGGTGCAAAGGTAATTTATTATTTTTCGCATCAAAAACTTACACGCGTGATTTTTTCAAGAAATTGTAAGTTCTTGGACAAGTCATTTATTATCTTAGATTGGCAACAAAACTTTGTAATTCATTGAAGGTTTGTGAGGATTTTCTTGCAGGCTGGAAATAAAAAAGGGCTACCGACCGGTAACCCTTTTTTATTTTCTTACATTTTCTTACATCACCTTACATTAGAATTCCGCATTGTCTGGCGTCCTGGGGAAGGGTATCACATCGCGAATGTTGGTCATTCCTGTAACGAACAGAATCATGCGCTCAAAGCCCAGCCCAAAACCGCTATGAGGTGCTGAACCAAACTTTCTAAGCTCAAGGTACCACCAAAGGTCTTTCTCAGGTATGCCCATGTCGTCAATACGTTGTTTTAAAAGGTCATACCTTTCTTCACGCTGTGATCCGCCTATGATCTCACCTATGCCTGGAAAAAGCACGTCCATAGCCGCTACAGTCTTTCCGTCATCATTTTGGCGCATGTAAAACGCTTTAATGTCTTTAGGGTAATTGTATAATATTACAGGTTTTTTAAAATGTTTTTCTACAAGAAACCTTTCATGTTCCGATTGAAGATCAGCACCCCATTCTTCGATGAGGTATTGAAATTTCTTCTTTTTGTTTGGTTTTGAGTTTTTAAGAATATCTATAGCCTCGGTATAGGTGAGCCTTTCAAAGTCATTCTCGACTATGAACTTTAACCTTTCAAGAAGGCTTAGCTCATTTCGTTCTTGCTGTGGCTTGGTCTTTTCATCGTCAAGAGCACGCTGGTTAAGGAAAGCCAGATCATCTGCACAGTGGTCCAGTGCGTAGTTGACCAGGTACTTAACAAATGCCTCGGCAAGGTCCATATTATCGTTAATGTCATAAAATGCCATCTCCGGCTCTATCATCCAGAACTCAGCCAGGTGACGTGATGTGTTGGAGTTTTCTGCACGAAAAGTAGGTCCAAAAGTGTAAATTTCGGATAATCCCATACATGCTGTTTCTCCTTCAAGCTGACCAGACACAGTGAGGTTTGTTTCCTTACCAAAGAAGTCTTCTTTATAATTCACATTGCCGTCTTCATCCTTGTCGGGGTTTATAGGGTCCAGTGTGGTTACACGAAACATTTCGCCGGCTCCTTCTGCGTCAGAGCCTGTAATTATTGGCGTGTGTACATTGTAAAAACCTCTTTCGGTGAAGAATTTATGTACGGCGAAAATCATCGCATGGCGAATCCTGTAAATGGCACTAAAAGTATTGGTCCTTACGCGCAGGTGTGCTATCTCTCTGAGAAACTCAAGGGAATGCTTCTTAGGCTGCAAAGGATATCTTTCGGGATCAGCATCTCCAAGTATCTCAATGTTTTCTACTATTATCTCTACACTCTGGCCTTTGCCTTTCGATTCGGCCAGGTCACCGGTAATAGAAATGCAGGCGCCGGTTGTGATCCTTTTGAGAAGTTTCTCATCTGTATTGCCAAAGTCTACAACACCCTGAATATTGTTGATTGTAGAGCCGTCATTTAGTGCTATGAACTGATTATTTCGGAATGTTCTTACCCAACCCTTAACATTTACTTTTTTGCCTACAACAGGGGCATCAAGAAGTTCTTTGATCTTTGTTCTTTTCAAGTCTTTCACAACTAAAATATGATTGATTTGTTAATGCTTACGGAACCGTAAGCAGTCGGCAAAAAAACGATAATTTGCGCTTTTATTCAAAGAATCATAGAAATATAATAACTTTGATGTAAATTTATTTGAAGCACGATTTAAGAAAAATCAGAGGATGCAGAAGCTTGGATTAACCCAAAGTTTACAACAAAAATTATCTCCACAGCAGATACAATTTATCAAGCTGTTGCAGATTCCTACAGCCGAGTTGGATACCCGGGTAGAAGAGGAGCTGGAAGAGAATCCTGCTTTAGAAGAAGGCAAAGAAGAACTTGATGATATTACAGACGAATATGAAGATACTGACACTGACACGTCGGAAGACAATGAGCTTGATGTTGAGGACTATTTGAGAGATGACGACTTCAGTGGCTACAAAATGCATGGTGATGGCGATAATGAAGATAAGGAAATGCCCATTGCCATGCAGAGTACGCTGAATGAGCACCTGATGGATCAATTGGGTTTTCTGCGTCTTGATGAAAGACAATATACTATTGGAAAGCAACTGATTGGCAGTATTGAAAGTGACGGCTATATTCGGAGAGACCTGGAGGCCATCATCAATGATTTAGCATTCTCTCAGAATATTGATACAGATGTTGATGAAGTAGAGGAAATTCTTCGGAAAATTCAGGATTTTGACCCTCCGGGTATTGCTGCCAGGGATTTACAGGAGTGTCTTTTGCTTCAGTTGGAAAGACGGGCTGATGATCAGAATGTAGATGTTATTGTGGCTAAGCAAATTATATCGAATTGTTTCGATGAGTTTACCAAGAAGCATTACAGTAAGATCATGAAAAAGCTTGATCTGGAGGACGAAGATTATATCAAAGATGCGATTGAGCTAATCAGGAAACTAAACCCAAAGCCGGGAGGTAGTTCATCGGGCCTGGTTCGTACGCAATACCTTATACCTGATTTTATACTGACTAACAACAATGGTGAGCTTGAGCTGGCGCTAAACTCCAGAAATGCACCAGAGCTGCGGGTTAGTCGTTCATACTCCGAAATGCTTCAGGCATATGATAAGAGTGATAAGTCTGATAAAAAACTGAAAGAAACCGTTACTTTCGTTAAGCAAAAGCTTGATGCGGCAAAATGGTTTATAGATGCCATTAAGCAAAGGCAACATACTCTGCTCAATACCATGAGGGCCATAGTGGACTTTCAATACGAATACTTTCAGGAAGGTGATGAAAGCAAGCTAAGGCCTATGATATTAAAGGATATAGCTAATATTATCAATATGGATATTTCAACGGTTTCAAGGGTTGCAAATAGCAAGTCAGTACAAACCGATTTCGGCATATTTCCGCTTAAATATTTTTTCTCGGAGGGTATTGCCACTGACTCTGGTGAGGATGTAAGTAGCCGGGAGGTGAAGAATGAGTTGAAGCAGATAATTGATGCTGAGGAGAAGAAGAAGCCATTGAGTGATGATAAGTTAGAAAAGTTATTAAAAGCTAAAGGATATAACATTGCCAGAAGGACTGTTGCCAAATACAGGGAACAGATGAACATTCCGGTGGCCAGGTTAAGAAAAGAGTTATAGTGCTGAAAAATCTGGCCAATATCATTTCAGTGGTGTTCCATCCATTATTGATGACGACACTATTAGTAGCATCGTTGTATTTCTTTGCTCCTACGAGTATACTTCCTGTCAGCAGCGATTCCATTCTGTTGATTTTGCTACTGGTACTTATTCTGACCTATATTCTTCCTTTGCTTAGTGTAGGTATGCTGAAGTTAACCAAGAGTATAAGCAGTATTCACCTTCACAACAGGAAGGAAAGAATAATGCCTTTTTTCTTCATTACCGTGTATTATGGGCTTACCGCTTATTTCTTCTCTGAAAAACTTGTACTGGGTAACGCCCTGGTGATTATGTTGGGTTCTATAACTGCAACGATTTTTTTAGTTACCGTTATCAGTATGTTTTTCAAAATAAGTGCACATGCAACAGGCACAGCCGGAGTACTTGGTTTTTTTGTAGCCATTCACTTCAGGTACCTCGATAGCCTGTTATTCTGGCCGATAATCACTGCGTTGATCCTGCATGGTGTTGTTAGCTCTGCCAGACTATATCTGGATACACATAGCCCGGAAGAAGTTCATTTTGGTGCCCTTTTAGGATTTATTGTTAATTTCGGGGCAGCTTATATTTTCACATAAAGTAACAATTGATCATGTACGAATTTTTAAAATATGAAAATAACAACGGGGTTGCCGTAATAACACTTAACAGGCCTGAAGTATATAATGCCCTTAATGATGGTATCACATATGAGCTGCAGGATGTGTTCAAGCAGGTCGGTAAGGATGATTCTGTTCGGGTTATTGTGCTTACTGGTGAAGGTAAAGCCTTTTGCTCAGGACAAGACCTCAAGGCTTCTTCAGGTCAGGAAAAGAGATCTTTTATAGATTCTCTTCACAAACGCTATAATCCCATTATCCGGGCTATGAGAAATCTGCCGAAGCCGATCATCTGTCGATTGAATGGTGTAGCCGCCGGTGCGGGATGCTCTATAGCTTTGGCCTGTGATCTGATTGTGGCTGCAGAAGAAGCCATGCTTACAGAGGTGTTTGTTAATATAGGTTTAGTACTCGACTCGGGTTCATCTTATTTTCTACCGCGCCTGGTAGGTAGTGCCAAAGCTTTCGAATTAAGTACTATGGGTTCAAGAATAAAGGGGAAAGAAGCTTATGATATAGGGCTGGTAAATAAAGTTGTACCCGCTGGTCAGCTTGATGAGGCTGTAAAAGTTTACACTGATTATTATGCTCAGGCTCCCACCAGGGCTATTGGGTTAATGAAGAAAATGTTGAATAAATCAGGAAATTCTACACTTGATGAAATGCTCGAGTATGAAGCTTATTGTCAGGAGATTGCTGGTAATTCGGAAGATTATAAAGAGGGAGTTACAGCTTTTTTGGAAAAAAGAAAGTCAGAGTTTAAAGGGAAATAATTTTATAGATCAATAGAAAAGGGGATTTGAATTTCAAATCCCCTTTTCTATTGCTTCGGTTTTTTAGAATCCTGTAAAGGAAAGTCCGATGGTTATATTCGTCATGTTCTCAGTGTCCTCGGGTCCATCATCGAACATCTCTGAAAGGCCATGGTAATAGAAAAGGTTGAAGCCGCCAATGCCTACTCTTCCTGTAACTCCATAGCGAAATCTGTTGAGACCATAGTCCTTTTTTACTTTGGTTTTAATGTTCTCATCATCAGTTTCATACTTTAATTTAGTATGAGAGCTAAATCTGATGCCGGCTCTTCCTCCAACACTTACATTAAAGCTCCTTTTTTTATCATCGGGGTTAGTATAAAAACGCAATTCAAGAGGGATATCAATATAGTTGGCTGCAAGCTGAGATTTTTTAACATCCCAGTCTTCATTCAACTCTTCAAGGGTAACTACTGTGTTGCCGTTATTGTCAACATCCTGAACTAAGGTAACATCATCGTCAAATTTGAATTTGTTAAGACCAACGCCAATACCAGGCATAAATACAAAATTTGAATTACCAATTGGTACATCATAATAGTAGTACATGTTGATAGTTCGTGATCCTATAAGGCTGGTTTCAAATGCGTCCGGAGCACTTTGGAGCATATTCCAACCAATATCAATTAAAAATGTACCGGGAACGTCAGGTCGGGCTGCCCTGTCTCTGATCTTCATGGGGGACAGTTGAGCCAATGGTTTATCACCATTTTCAGGATGGTCATTGTCTCCTGCATAAGTACCGGTGGCAATGCCTAAAGTAAGTATGTAAATAAAAATTTTTTTCATAATATCTTAACCTAAATCCCTCATTTTTATTGTAGGTGGGCAAAGATAAGGTTTTTTAAAGAAGTACGAATCAATAAGACTTTTTTTAAGAAGAATAATTATTTACATTTGCACCGCGTTAGCAAATCGTTCGGCCGGCTTAAATGTCCGGTAAATTCCGGGCGAATAACTGCTAACTGAGATGGCCTCGTAGCTCAACTGAATAGAGCACCTGATTACGGCTCAGGAGGTTTCAGGTTTGAATCCTGACGAGGTCACAAAAGGTGAAGTTACAATTGTAATTTCACCTTTTTTATTATCTTGCAGCCCCATGTCTATACGTCTCTGCATCCCCTTGGCAGAATATAAAGTTGGGAATGCCTTACCCCTTTAGGCT